>CADAMI010000016.1 GCA_902788975.1 uncultured Erysipelotrichaceae bacterium
TTAAGAATAGCTACTTTCTTCTCATCACATAATGTATCAGCTGTTGTTGTATTCTTAAGTCCTACTGCAGCAGCAATATCGCCAGCATAAACTTCATCAATTTCTTCTCTGTGGTTAGCATGCATTAATAAAATACGTCCAATTCTTTCTTTTTCACCTTTTGTTGAATTTAATACATAACTTCCAGCTTTAAGTGTACCTGAATATACACGGAAGAAAGTTAATTTACCAACAAATGGATCAGTCATTACCTTGAATGCTAATGCTGTAAATGGTTCAGAATCAGATGGATGACGAAGTATTTCGTTTCCTTTATCATCTGTACATTCGATAGCTTCAACATCTACTGGACTTGGTAAATAATCAATTACCGCATCAAGAAGTGGTTTAATGCCCATATTTCCTAATGCTGTTCCACACATAAATGGGAAGAATTCTGCTTTTAATGTACCAGTTCTAATTGCTTTTTTAAGCATTGGAACAGTTACTTCTCCACCATCTAAATATGTCATCATTAATTCCTCATCATAATCAGCTACCGCTTCAATTAACATATTTCTATATTCTTCTGCTTGTGCTTTTAATTCTTCTGGAATTTCGATTTCTTTTGCGTTTTCTTCTTGTCCTCCATCAAATTCTAAAGCAGTCATATCTACTAGATTAATAACTCCTCTAAATTCATTTTCAGCCCCTATAGGAAGTTCAATGGCAGCTGTTTTAGCCCCAAGTCTATCCTTAACACTATTTAAACTCATAAAGAAATCTGCACCCATTTTATCCATCTTATTAGAGAAAATAATTCTAGGTACTTTATATTCGTTTGCTTGTCTCCATACTGTTTCACTTTGTGGTTCAACACCAGCTTGAGAGTCTAGTAGTAACACAGCACCATCAAGAACTCTTAAACTTCTTTGAACTTCGATAGTAAAGTCTACGTGTCCTGGAGTATCGATAATATTGAATCTATGATTTTTCCAATAAGCAGTTGTAGCAGCTGATGTTATAGTAATACCACGTTCTTGTTCTTGTTCCATCCAGTCCATTTGAGATTCACCATCATGAGTTTCCCCAATCTTATGAATCTTTCCTGTATGATATAGAACACGTTCAGTAGTCGTCGTTTTACCAGCATCAATGTGAGCCATAATTCCAATATTTCTTGTTTTCTCTAAACTAATTTTACGAGCCATATTGTTCTATTCCTTTCCTACCATCTATAATGAGCAAATGCCTTATTAGCTTCTGCCATTTTATGTGTATCATCTTTTTTCTTAACTGAAGCACCTACACCATTTGATGCATCAATTATTTCATTTGCTAAATTTTCAGCCATACTATGACCGCTTCTTAATCTAGCATAATTTATCAACCATCTAAAAGCTAATGCTTGCGCTCTTTCTGGTTTAACTTCAACTGGAACTTGATAGTTAGCTCCACCAACTCTTCTAGATTTAACTTCTAGAGCTGGTTTAATATTATTCATAGCTTTTTCAAATACTGCCATTGGTTCTTCGCCAGTTTTTTCTTTAACCATGTCGAAAGCCCCATATAAAATCTTTTGCGCTGTACCTTTTTTACCATCTTGCATTATTTGATTAATAAGCTTAGTAACAACTTTAGATTTATATATTGGATCTGGTAGTACGTCTCTTTTAACAGCTTGTCTTTTTCTCATTATTTCACTCCTTTCGAATCTATATTAATTTTTACTTTTTAGGTTTTTTAGCACCGTATTTACTACGTCCTTGTTTACGATCTTGAACTCCAGCCGTATCCATTGTTCCACGAATAATGTGATAACGAACACCGATTAAGTCCTTAACACGTCCACCTCTTATTAGAACAACACTATGTTCTTGTAAGTTATGTCCAATTCCTGGAATATAACAAGTAACTTCCATTCCATTAGATAATCTTACTCTCGCATATTTTCTTAGAGCAGAGTTTGGTTTCTTTGGAGTCATTGTTCCAACCCTAGTACATACACCTCTTTTTTGTGGTGAAGTTTGGTTTGTTTGATGTCTTTCAATTGTATTTAAACCAACTTGTAGTGCTGGAGATTTACTTTTCTTTCTCTTACTACCTCTACCTTTTCTAATAATTTGATTAACTGTAGGCATTTATAATCCTCCTCCCATACATATATTTTAAGTCTTTACTTCGTGCACATATCCTGGTGTTTCATATTCTCTATTAAATATAAGTTTTGCTCCACGACAAAACCGATATTCACGAACGAATTAATAATAACAAAGAATTTTATTTAAGTCAAGCATTTTCTTACAATTCATAATAATTTTATGCATTATATACTAAAAAATTAAAGAAAGTTAATATTTTTATTAACTTTCCATATTTATCTATTATAAATACAATTAACTATTTCCATTCGACTAGCTTTAATTGCTGGAATACTCCCCGATATTTTTATAATTACTAAATTAATTATAAAAACGATTAATATTAACCAATATTTAATAGAAAATATATCTTCTAATCCCATATAATTATTCATCATCTTATTAATTGGCCCCACCATTATCATAATTACAAATATACTAATAAATAAAGAAATAATTCCAATAAAAATATTTTCAATATTAAATAATGTCTTTATATCTAATTTACTTGCTCCCAAACTTCTAAATATTCCAATTTCTTTTTTTCTCTCAAGTACTCTAACATTCGTAAGTATTCCTATCATTAAAGATGAAATAATTATTGCTACAACTGAAAACAATATTAAAACTACACTAATAATTGCAATAAATTTCTTAACAATATCGATAGCCGATGCCATCGTATCAACATATACCATTTTATCATTATCTAAATTATAATCATCTAATAGCTTAGTTACTTTATCCTTATCATTTAAATTATCAACATATATATTTATTTGACTAGGTAATGTCTCATATCCTAAATATGATAATAAAATATCTCTATCTATATCATTACCTAAAATATTATTTTGACTAATAATTTGATCTTTTACTATCATACTATCACTATTAATATTTATAATTTCATTTATCAATTCTTGACTACAATATAAATAATTATTATTATCAGTCTCATTCTTTTCTTTAATTACCCCAACTATTTCTAAACTAATATTACTCTTATTATATAATTCTCTATTGTTATTATTTATAATATAATATTCCCCATTTTTTATATAGTAGTCATCATTAATAATAACTTTTATTTTTCTTCCAATAATATCATCATAATCTATATCACTATTAATATTAAAATTATTAATTAACTTACTATCGGCATTATTATAATTATCTAATTTTAATAAAATTTCATTTTTATTTTTTACATTTCTACCCGCTAAAATTTCATAATTATCACTAATATAATCCTCACTAGGTATTATCTTTAAATATTTATTATCTATTTTATTATAAGTATCACTAATAAGTGGCAACGATATATCATAATCATTAGTTATATATTTAATTTTATCAATATTATTAACATAATCTAAATAATCTTTATTAATTTTATTCGTATGTATATATTTATCTCTATCTTTAATAACTATTTTATTACTTACTTTTTCTTTTTCAGCATCTAATATTTGATAATCACCATTATTAATCACTATTGGAAATACTGACACAACATCCTTTTCTAAATTACTTATCTTGCTACTAAAATTACTATATAAATTGACAACAAGTGACATACTAATAACCCCTAATGAAATAGCAATCGCTGTAAAAATAGTTCTCATCTTTTTAATAAGTAAATTCTTAATTGCAAGTTTTATAACTGAATAAAGTTTACTTTTATTTTTTCTGCCATCTGTTACAATAAAACTATTTTCATTTAATGGAGCAAAATCACATTTACCATCTTTAATATTAATAATTCTAGAAGCATATTTATTAGCTAAATAATTATCATGGCTAACAACTATCACTAATTTATTTAGCGCTATCTTACTAAGAATTTCCATAACTTCGATCCCATTTTTAGAATCTAATGCTCCAGTTGGTTCATCAGCTAAAACGATATCCGGATTGTTGACAAGTGCTCTTGCTATCGCTACTCTTTGTTTCTCCCCACCCGATAAGTTAACAACCTTGTCATATCGTTTATCATATATTCCTAATTGTTTAAACAAGAGAGCTATTTCTTTTTTAGATAAACCATCACTATATCCAAGCAGCACATTTTCTGTAACATTCAAGTAATCAATCAAATTATAATCTTGAAATATATTACCAATAACCAAACTACGATATTTATCATATTCATGATCATTATAATCACTTATACATTCTCCATCAAGCCATATTTCTCCACTATCGCAATTTAAATTACCCCCTATAATATTTAAAAGTGTTGATTTTCCAGAACCACTAGCTCCCAAAATAAAAACTAATTCCCTATTCTTAAAATCTAAATTAATATTATCAAGAATAATCTTTTTTTCTTCCCCAACTTTGTAGCATTTACAAACATTTTTAAGTTTTAACATATTCCTCCATATCCTAAATATGAAAGTTAGACATTCTAATAATATTAAATAAAATTATCTTTGTCAAATTAATTTACTACAAGTATTAATTATGCAACATATCAGAACAAAATCATCAAAAAAAGAACCAATTGGTTCTTTAAAATTCTACTTAGTTTCTTTATTTTCTAATTTCTTTAATACTTCTTTAGTAACTTGTATCGCTTTTTCCCTAACTTCAGCAGCTGCTTTTTCTACCACTGGAGTTCCTTTTTCTTTAGCTAAAGCAAGAAGATCATTTGCTTTAACTTTCAAATCTTCGCTCTTAGTTTTAGCTATTTCCAAAACTTTTTCTTTATCCAAATCTTCAATATCTTTCTTTAAATCAGTTAACTTATTTTGAAAGTCTTCAGCTACTTCATTAATATCAATTTCTTTAGCCTTATCTAACAATTCATTAATTTTTTTGGATAAGTCTTTTCTTAATTCTTCACCACTCTTTGGTGCTAAAAGCATTCCAGCTCCTACACCAATACCAATTCCTGCAAGCAATTTAAATAATCCACCACTTCTTCTACTCATTTTCTATATCCTCCTCTTTCTTTCTATAAAATATTTTTCTAATAAAAGCTGTTATTGTATCTACTACTTTATCACTAATATTAGCTAACTTATCAGTTGTAAAATCAATTACTGAAAATATTCCATTTAAGGAATTAACTTTCGTATTAATATTATCAACCGTATTTGTAATTTTATCCATTGTAATAATTAATTTTATACCTAATATTATTAAAACAACAAGCAAAATAGAACCAAGTATGTATAAAATTATTGGTAAGACTTCAGTCATTCTTAATCATCTATCCTTTCTTTATACATCGAATCAATTAATTTAAAGAAATCATCATCTACTTTTGTTTCCTTCTTTTTTTCTTGTCTTGAAGGTAAATCTTCATTATTCTCTTCGGGTTCTTTTACAACTTCCGGAATTACTTTTTTTTCTTCTAGTTCATAATCATCTGTTTTTTTATCAATGCGGCTATAACTAATTTTTAATTCTTCTTTGGTCGTATTATTATCTTTAATAATATCATTTAAACTAGAAGTAACTTCTTTTTCTTCTTCATCTTCTAACACGTCAGTATCAGGTGCCTTTTTAATTACTTTTGGTTCATATGCTACTCCAAATTCTTCATAATTGTCATATGCTCTTTCAATTGTTACTTCTTTATCTTCATCATCAACTGTCATATCATAAAGTAAATCATCTTCTTTTAAAGCACTAATTTTTTTTACTTCTTTATATAATTCACAATTTTCACATAACATATTATCTTTTATTTCATCAGCTAAATTACCAAAAGCTTTCTTTCTAACTGTTTCAAAATCAACCTGTTTAGAAGGCCTTTTTAATGTTTTTACATCATTTGTCTTTTCCCTAACTTCTTCTTTCGTATAATTTTTATCAAGCACTCCATATACCGGTGAAATTACTGGTGAAGCTTTAAATTTTGGCTTAACTTCTTCTTTTTTTGGATAAAGTTCAGATACTTTTTTATTAGTTTCTCTTTCTAAATTTAAAACATTAACATTTCCATTGCCAATATTTCTTTTAGGTAAGAAATCATTTTCATTAAATTCTCTTTTATTATTTCTAGAAGGTATCTGTTCTTTCTTTTCTACTTTTGATAATTCCTCATCAAAATCAATTGGAAAAGTAAACTTCTTAGGTTCAGGTTGTAATTTTTCTCCTCTATATTCTTCTTTTTTTTCTTCCCTAATAAATTCTTCTGGTTTAACTCTAAGTTCTACCTTTTCCTCTTTAGCAATAGTATCTCTCATTACCTTTGGTAAAACTTCTTTAGGTGGTTCCTTATATTCTTCCTTTTCCTCTTCTTCTAATTCTATTTCATCATCATCGATTACTTCATCCATAAATAAATCTTTAATCTTATCCATCAATTTCATAATTGCACCTCTTATCCATTAATTTCATCCGGTAATTCTACTTCTGGTTGTTCATCTGGAACATACTCTTGTAAATAATCAGAGAATGTACTTTCAGAATCTTTTGGACTATCAAGTTCATATTTAAGCTCTCTTCCATCACTAATATTACTTTCAAGTTCCATTTTTATTAAATTATCATTATATTTAATACTTTTTTGCATTATCAAAGCATTAGCCAATATCACTGGCAAATGATCTAAATTACTATAAAATTCAACTTTTGAATAATTATAAATTATTTCACAAAAATATAAATCATCATCTACTTTATTAATACCAATATAACCTGTTTTATTATTAAAAGATAATTCTTTATAATAATAGTTATAATCATTATTGGATTTATAATTTAATGTATTTTTATAATGATAACTAATCGTATCGACATATAAATATACATACCTATCTTTAATCTTAAATTTTTGATTATACTCTCTATCTATAACCTGGTTAACTCCAGTTGGTATATATAATTCATATCCAGTGGAAACTGTATTCGTCTTTATTTTACTATCTACTAAAATAGCATTTACAACATCATCTAAATTATTAGTAATTTTAGTACATCCTGTTAAAAGCAGAACAAAAACTACAAAGAACATAAATTTCTTTCTATACATATTCCACCTACTTTCCTACATTATATCAAATATTTTAAAAAAATTAAATAGTTTTTTGTTTATTATAAGAAAAAAGACTAAATTTAATTTAATCTTTATCAATTTTAGATGCTAATTCTAAAGCTAAATATGCAATTCTCGATTTTTCATCTAACTTAATATCTCCTGATAGGCTACGTTTATCATATTTTTCTCCAGCTAAACTGTCACCAGCATAAAAAAATATAAATAAATCACATTTTCTAAAATTACATACTGCTTGCAACGCTGAAGCTTCCATTTCAACAACAATAGCCCCTTCACGCTTTCTATTATTTACTTTATCTCTAGTTTCTCTATAAAAAGCATCTGTCGTCCAAGTAGCTCCCTCAGTATAACTATATCCAAGTTTATTTAATATTTCTTTAAATTCTAGAACATACTTATTATTTAAATCAACACTTCTAGATGGTTCCATATAATGAAAACTCGTTCCTTCATCGCGAAGTGCCTTATTAGGAATAATTATTGAACAATCATCAATTGAATTATCTAATACCCCGCAATTACCAAAAACAATAAATTTCTTAACCCCCATGGCATTCATATCTTCGATATCACCAACTGCAACTGGTGCACCGACTCCTATTTTAAATAATGCAAACTTATGATTATTATATTCTATTTCATATACATTCTTAGATTCACCAGTGTTGTGTATTTCAGCTATTTTTATACATTTACCACCAGCAACAATCTTATCAAAAAGTTTATGTGAAAAGCAAGTAATCGCCACTTCAGGCATACTTTCTATCTTATCATGAAAATCATTTGGATTTATTACTGCTTCCTTATTATTATCAAATTCTTCTAGTAAAATCATAGAACCACCTCACAAAGTATTTTAACATATAATTAAACTATTAACAATAACATCTTTTTAATTATTTCATACAATATAAAGAGGTGTTTTATGTTTAATTGGTTTTTAAATTTAAACTATGTATATCAAGCTTTATTAGCTACTATATTTACTTATTTTATAACATTATTGGGAGCTGCCATTGTTTTCTTTTTTAAAAAAATTAATAAAAATATTATGGATGCCATGTTAGGCTTTGCTGCTGGAGTTATGACCGCTGCCTCTTACTTTTCACTATTAGATCCAGCCATATCATCATGTGAAGAATTAAATCTAACTCCATGGTTAATTACTTTTATTGGTTTCTTTTCTGGAGGATTACTCTTATTTGTTGCAGATAAAATATTTAATAAAATATTTACCAAAAAAAACAAAAGAATCTTAATGTTGATATCATCTATTACTATTCATAATATTCCCGAAGGTATGGCTGTCGGTATTGCTTTTGGTTCTGTGTTTTATGGGATAAGTGGAGCTACCACTTTATCCGCCATTATGTTAGCTATAGGTATTGGACTCCAAAATTTTCCTGAAGGATCAGCTGTCTCTATACCCCTTCTTAGAGAAGGAATGTCAAGAAAAAGAGCCTTCTTTTATGGACAATTATCAGCTATAGTTGAACCTATCTTCGGTGTAATTGGTGCAATACTAGTTCTAAAGATGCGCATACTCTTACCATTCTTCTTATCATTTGCCGCCGGTGCAATGATATATGTTGTCGTATCTGAATTAATTCCAGAAAGTCAAACAAACGAAAAAAAAGACCTAATGGCTATATTTACCATAATAGGCTTTTCCATAATGATGATCTTAGATGTTGCCTTAGGCTAACATCTTTTTACTTATATGTTGCAATATATGCTTCTGGAATACTTCCATTGACAATATTTATTGATATTGGAATAACATTACTAACATTTATTTCCTTGGTAGTAAGCGGTAGTATTACTCTAGCATTAGCATTCAGTTTTACCCTAACTTCCACCAAAGCATTATTTATTCCGTAAGGTTTAACCTCTGTTTCCAATTCACTAAGAACATCACCAACAATATCAAGTCTTACTCTAATCTTAGGTCCAAAATTTCTAAGCAAAGCATTATCAAAAATAACTCCTAAAGGTATTTCATCGACAACAAACTTATCTTTACCATTAAATACACTTTCAAGTTCATCAAAACTATCTTGAATATTATGTGTAATCTTATTAATTAATTGTGTTGCTTCATAAGAATTATAAGTAACCATCTTTATTTCATTATCATTACTTTTTTCAATCACAAACAAATCATTCTCAAATTTAATATTATCAGTTGAATTATTAATAATTTCCGTTACATATTTTCTTGTCTTAGCTTCAGCAATAGGCATTATCGTATCATTAAATCTTTTATGAAAATAATTTATCAAAAGTAATGCGCATAAAAAAGCTAATATAATAAATATCAATTCTCTCGATAAATAAGTACCAATCGTCTTTTTTTTATATTGTTTCAATTTCATACTTAATTATATGAAAAAAGAATAAGTTTTAATGACTTATTCTATTCGCTATATATCGATGTTTGATCGTATTCATCTTTAACATACAAAATTAATTTTTGTATAGTCTCAGCTGTTGGATTATTATATTCTTCTAAAGAAATTCTAGATTTTCTAAAATCTTCTTCATCAAATTCTCCAATTTCCCCAACAATTAAATCTCTTTCTTTTATATATTCATTCACATTCTCTTTCATAAATACTCCTAAATATCTAAATTATGATATACATTTTGTACATCATCCAAGTCTTCTAACGCATCAATCAAAGTCATTACTTTCTCCGTTCCCTCTTCATCTAAACTAATATAATTGTCTGGAACAAATGTAACCTCTGACATTAAATATTTATCATAACCTAATTTATCTAATTCATCTTTAACACTTAAGAATTTATCAGGTTCAGTATAAATAGTAATCTCTTCTTCTCCAATTTCCATATCAAGAATATCAAGTCCCAAAATATCTTCCATTACCTTATCTTCTTCATACACATTTTCAAGGACTATTAAACCTTTTCTTTTAAACATATAACTAACAGATCCATCTGTACCTAAATTACCATTTCTCTTTGATAATGTACTTCTAACAAAACCAGCTGTTCTATTTTTATTATCTGTTAAACAATCAATCATTATAGCAATCCCATTAGGACCATATCCTTCATATCTAACAGATTCATAATCTTCAGAAGCCCCTTTACTAGCAGCTTTTTGAATTGCTGATTCAATATTTGCTTTTGGCATATTTTCAGCTTTAGCTTTTTCGACAACCATTCTTAAAGCAGCATTATTAGCTGGATCACTATCACCAGACTTAGCTGCCACATAAAGTTCCTTTGCTAATTTTTGAAACACTTTACTCCTTGCAGCATCAATAGCACCCTTTTTTCTCTTAATTGTTGACCATTTACTATGTCCTGACATAAAAATTCTCCTTACATTATTTTATTTTTACTAACTTCTTTTTATTATTTTGGTTATTATTTGTTTTAATCAATCCTTTTTCGATTGCATATGCTCTAACTGCGCCAGAAAATACAACATCATCAATATCTTTTTCATTAATAATACTAGATAATTTATCCAATATATATTTTTTTTCTTCATCACTTATAACCACATCACCAAATTGATAGTATGTTTTAAGTATAAATTCTTTATTATGAGGAGATACTAGATTTTGCTGTTGCCTATTAACAAAATCTCTTAACATATCATATTCATAAAGTGTTAATCTTTTTTGTTTAAACAAAATATAAATAACACTCGATGCAATCCTCAAGGATATACCGCCTAATAAATAATATTCATATCTATTAATAGTTCTCTTTTTCTCTAATTAACTCGCAATTATTTTATATACATTAGCCAATCGTTCATATTCTTTCTTATCCATAATAATTTCTCCCAATAAAATGCTAATTTCCATTTATTATACCACATAAGAAAGAAAATTCAATCATTTTTTAACCTAAATAATCTAACAAAATTGGTCCCAATATTAATAAAAGTAATAGAGGAATAAAGAAAAATACTGATATAACACTAATAAGTACAGGTACTTTACTAATTCTTCCCTTTACTTCCATCTTTCGTTTTTCTCTTAAAAAATCAATTTGATTATATAAGTTTTGAATAATACTATTACCATACAAATTAGATTCAGTAAGTGATAAAACAATATTATTTATTGTATCACTAGGAATTCTTTCCTGCATATCGCTAAGAGCTTCATTTAAACTTTTACCAAAACTAACTTCTCTTACTGTTTCTTTAAACTCATTTGATAAAACACCTGATACATTTGACGTTGTAACATCAATCGCTTCAACTAAATTTCTACCCGTTTCAAGTGATAAAGTAAGCACTTCAAAGAAATGCATTGCTTCACTTTCTAACTTTATCGTTCTTTTCTTTAGTTTGCCATCAATTACTATGTGATTAAACAACATATAATGAGCAACCGTCAGAATTGGCGCCCAAACATAACCATAATGAAAACAATATAAAATAATCATGAATATAACGAATGACGAAACCAATCTTCCCATAATTAAATCAAATACATTTAGTTTATTTCCTGTACCGAGTAATTTAACCTTAGCAGTCTGTTTATCAATATATCTTTCGCTATATATTCTTCTTATAAAATCTTCTTTGTTCATCAGTAATCCACCCTCACTATCTTACTTAGCAAGTATGCATATATTATAAACATAATAAGAATAATCATAATTAAGAAATATCCTAATGGACTAGCAAAGAATGGATCAAAATAATCTGGATTTAATAAATATATTATTAATACAAAGAATATTGGTGCCACTAGTAGTATTCTCGTAACTAATTTAGAAACTGTCGTTGAATTCTTTAATTCCTCTTTTAATTTCTTTTTATCAAATAACGTTTTCTCTATCGAATCAAATACTGCAACTATATTACCACCTGTTCTATTTAATATAATTAAGGAAGATGATAAATATTCCGCTTCTTCAATTCCCACACGTTTAGAAAATCTATCAAATACGGTATCAACCGATAATCCATAGTTCATTTCTTCATATATTTTCTTAAATTCTAACCCTATTGGCTTAGGCAATTTCTTACTAGCTATCTCTACTGCTTGAATTGTCGATTTACCTGATTTAAAAGCATTATTCATAATGATTATTGCTCTTAAAATATCATTTTCAATCTTTCTTTTATTAACTCTCCTAGCAATTATTAAATATATATCCAAGACATAAAAACCAATAATCATACTAATAATTATTTGCATTATTGTTACAAACTTACCTTGAATAGCCATTCCCGCAATTGTTAAAATCACAAATATTAAACTAATTACTAATTTATGAGTTATATAATCTTCCGCATGATACTCACTACCAACCGAGTATTTATCATACATTCTAGTTAATGTTGGAAATATTTTTCTAATTTTTTTCCTTTGCTTTTTGACAAACAAAATATATTTATACCAAATTCTATCTACTAATGCTAAATTACTATCATCTTTATTATATTTAACACTATATTTGGCTATTCTTTTTTCTAGCTTAAAAGCATTATTTAACCTTAAAAATAGAGTAATAATTATGATTAAAGTAAATATTAATACTACTTGTACTAATACTATTAACAATCTTTTATCCATAATTATCACCTCCATTTTATTCCAATATTGTACTCGTATCTATTGGTACTTCATTATTATTTATATCTTTCCTAACCATATATTTAGCTATTAAGAAAGCACAAACACATATTATTCCTAATATTGCTATATAACTAATCATCTTATCTTTACTAATGTTCATATTAATCACCAAAAATATCTTTTAAAATTATTCCTTTTCGTTTCATACGATCATATACTTTTGGTATATATTTATATAAAATAAATTCCCCTCTTACTTCTCCATGTTCTGATAAACCATTTTCTTTAAATGAGAATATTTCTTTCAATTGAACTTTTTCATCTTTAATACCAACCACTTCTGATATTGAACTAATCTTTCTTTTACCATCAGATAATCTATCTATTTGAATAACAATATTAATAGCTTTTTCAATATAGTTTCTAATAGCACTTACTGGTAGTTCCATATCATTCATTAGCATCATTGTCTCTAATCTATTAATCGCATCTTCTGGACTATTAGAGTGTAACGTTGTAATAGATCCTTCATGACCAGTATTCATAGCTTGAAGCATATCAAAAGCTTCTTTACCTCTTACTTCTCCAACAATAATTCTATCAGGCCTCATACGAAGTGAATTTCTAACTAAATCACGAATAGTTATTTCTCCTTCTCCTTCATAATTGACCATTCTAGTTTCAAGTGAAATAACATGAGATTGATGTAATCTAAGTTCTGCTGCATCTTCAATTGTAATAATACGTTCTTCATCACTAATAAAACCGCTCAAAATATTTAACAAAGTTGTTTTACCAGTACCAGTACCACCCGAAATAATAATATTTAGTTTAGCTTCAACACAGGCTTGCAAAAACTCAGCCATATTTTTAGTAAGCGATCCCATACGAAGTAAATCTTCAATGCTCTCCATTCGTTTAGAGAACTTTCTAATTGTAATTACAGGTCCTGATAACGATAATGGTGGAATAATCGCATTTAATCTAGATCCATCAGGTAGTCTTGCATCGACCATTGGATTAACCGCATCTATAGTTCTTCCTAATGGTTGAACAATTCTTTGAACCGTTCTGATAATATGATTATCATTAATAAATGAAACCGATTCATCCTTAACAAGTTTACCATCTATTTCAACATAAATATCATTTATACCATTGACCATTATTTCTGTAACTGCATCATTATTAAGTAAGTCAGTTAATGGTCCATAACCATTAATTTCATTTTGAATTAAATTAAATATATGTGCTCTTTGATTAGCATCTAAACTATAATCTTCAAGTGTTTCATCTATTTCATCATTGATATATTGTTCTAAAGAAACATTACTAGGTATCTGATTATTAATTAAATTTTGAACTATCTTAGCACGTAATATTTCTAGTTTTTCTTTATCAGGAAATACCGCATAATCTTTAACGTCAATAACTTCATTTTCTCTTTTGCGAGCATTAAATTCTTCAAGTAACGTATTCTTATTAGCCATCTATTTCACCCTCTTTCTTTACCTCTTCAATTAAAGAAAGAGCTAATTTATTCATATTTTTAATATCTCCACTATAAAATCTATTAACATTTTTATTTAGTGTAAGTATTTCCCCATTTAATACATATTTATCAATATTTTTTATATAAAAATTCTTCGAGATTGTATAATCAATATTTCCCTTAATCATATTTCTAATATCAAATAAAGTAATATAATCTCTTCCTGTATCTCTAGAATTATTTAATACAATTTTATAATTAGTTTTCTCCATTTCTTTAAAAATACTAACTAAACTTTTCATATTCTTTATATCTACCAAATCATTAGTAATTACAAATAAAGTATTATAAGAAGCATCCATCGCTACTAAACATACTTCATCCAAAGAATGTGATGTATCAACCAAAACAACATCATAATCATGTTTTGCTAATTCAAATATTTTATTGATATATTTACTTTCAATCTTAGAAACATCTCTTGGATCTCTTGGACAAGCTAATATATCTATACCATTATTATATTTACTAACATAATCAGCTAACTCTACTTGTTTGTTATTGCTAAGTGCATCAACCAACATATAGATATCTTTTTTGTTATTAACATTTAATAGTGTGGCTACTCCACCAGCATATAAATCTAAGTCAATAATCAATACTTTTTTCTTCATCAAATAATATAATCCCGCTAAATTAGTTGTAATTGTTGTTTTACCAACCCCACCTTTAACTGATGAAACCGTAATAATCTTACCATTTAGATTATTCATAAAACCACCTATTTATCCTTTCTAATTATCTTTTTATTATCTTGAATATATCCAACATAATTAGATTTAATATCCAATACATCAAACTTATTTATTAATGATAATTTATTCTCAATCTTATCTTCAAGTAATATCCTAATCTCTCCATCATTAATATTTATTTCTATCTTATCAATATCATCTTTATTCTTATTAATCATTTCAGTTAACTTATTATTTAAATCCACATCATCAAGTTTATCTAATCCATAATCAATTGTTAAATAATTAATATTATCAAGTTGCCCTTTTAATAAAACCATATTACCAATATCATATACCATAAATAATGTTAGTAGTATAATTGGTACAATTAACACAAATGATATTAAACTCTGTCCTTTATTATTCATTAGGTATATACCTCTTAACTTCTACAATATAAGGATTACCCATAATTCTATTAAGCCCAGGTGTAATTATTTTTACTTTATCGCTAACTTTAATTTCATTATAATTATTATCACTAGTAATAGTTATCTCTAGTTCTGGATATAAAGGAACAATATCATCAAGTGTTTTTCCATTTCTATAAAGTTCTATAATATCTGAGCTATTATTTTCAAGTTTATTCTTTTTATTAAATATCATTCCAAAATCATAGACAGCAAATATAAGAAAAAGAAAAACTGGTAATATTAATACAAACTCAACAAGTGCTTGTCCTTTTCTATTCATACACTGCCTCCTAATTCCTCTATCATAACAATTATATCATTACCATAAAAAAAAAGAAAGATTTATCTTTCTTTTTTCTTTACTTTTTTATTATTATCAGGTTTCTTATTATCAAATTTTTTATTATCTTCTTTTTTTAACTTATCAATTTCTTTATTAGTTTTCTTAGTTTCTTCATCATCTTCATCTTTAAAGATTAAATAGATAAGTCCAGCAATTGCTAATAAAATTAAGATAATAATTAAAATTCTTGATACATTATTCTTATCATTTTCTTCATCTTCTGTAGCTGTATCTTTTTCTTGATCATCATCCCCTGGCGTAACTATTACCTCAGGTTCTCTATTATCAGTATTGTATTCCCCGTAAGATACTGGTGTAACTACTTCAGTAGTAGGTTCTTCTTCCTTAGCCGCTTCACGTGTTACCTTAACTGTATATACCTTAATATCACCATTTTCAGCCATAACTTCAATTGTAATAGTATTTTCACCTTCAGCAAGTGTTTCTGGAGCATCAATCTTTGTAATTGTTGCTGCACTATTAGCAACCATTGCTTGAACATCAACTGACGTTACATCATTACCTACAGTTATTTCATATTCAAGTTTATCTTCCTCTAAAGTAATATCTTGTCCTGCCACATTAAGTGATGACAAACTATTATCTGTAGCTTCATTAATTACAATACTTGTATTAATATCTTCTGTACCCTCAAAATAGAAATAACTATCATAAAATTTTGCATCTTCAATACTTACATTAACTTCTCCTGCTTTTAATGCTTCAAATGTAAGTGTTAATAATACATAATCTTTTGGACTCTCAGTAACGTTTCCTTCATCATCTACTTCAAATTCTGAAAGTAATGTTCTATATCCAGCATATAAGAATTTACCATCCTTATTGCCGCCTGTAAATTCATATTTTGCAATACTTTCATCAGTTTCAATACTAACTAATTTAAGTAATGTCTCATCATATTTTACTAATCCACTAACACCATTTATATAGTAATCATCAATATTTACAATAAATTTAACTTTAAATGTATCTCCACTACTTACTTCATCGCTATCAGTTTCTAATCTAGCAGCAATTTTTCCATATTCATTAAATTCCGCTTCTTCATAAGTAACGGTTACTCTACCATCAGTTAATACAATCTTATTACCATCTATTTGATAAGTAATTATCTCTGAATCCCCAACAAAATCCTTAAGAATATCTTCAAGGCCATCTTCACCAATAGTATAAAAAGCATTTTCTTCATAGTCTCCATAGAAGTAATATTTATCTTCTAATCCGACATTTTTCGCACTTTCATTTAAATCCCAACTAGTATATATGTAAGCCCCATACATAATAGTAAATGTTTTACTAGCTGTTTGTTCTTGTCCATGAATCATATAATCAAATGCTACATTATAATCAAATTCACCATACAAATATCCTTCAAGTGGTTCTTCAGCAATAGTACCTTCTTCGAATAGCTCGGATGCTTTTATCTCTTCTTCACCAACAGTAATTGCATCATTAGGACTAATTCCACCATTTAATAGTCTTGCGGTTACAATAAATGAAGCATTTCCTTTGTCAATATAATATACAGGTATTTTCTCATCTTCAAAAGGTACAATCTCAGTTTCATCAGGAGTATATAATTTAAATTCAATTCCTTCTCCATTAGCTTCAATTGTTTTATCAACTATTTTTTCTTCTTCACCAATAGTTACCTTAGCACTATACGTTCCTTCAAAAAGATTATCCGCTAATATAGATGAATCAACCGCATAACCTTCTTCACTAGCAAGTGCTTCCTTTACCTCATCTGTAACTAAAATTTCATTATTAACAGTCTCATGCTTGCTTCCATCTACATAAGTAAAATCTTCACTTACAACTATTTTTTCTTCTAAATCTAGTGTGCCAGTATATTTAATAATAATTTGCGTATCTTTTAAATCAACTGAAAATTCTACCGTTTCAGGAGTATCAGTAGGTTCTGTCTCAGTTTCTTCTTCTACTTCAGGTTCTTCTAAAGTAGTTTCGCTATCAACTGTTTTTTTTACTTCAGCTTCTTCACTAGGAATTTCATCAGCAAATACAATTGATAATGAAGACAAATTGTTAAATAACAATCCAAATGCTAAAAATAATTTCATAAACTTGTTTAGTTTCTTTCCTAATTTTCTCATTTCTACCTTCCTTTTCTAATATATTTATTGTGTTCCCCTGAATAAAACACTTCAATGATAATCTATAACATATCCTCAACTATCATTCAAATTAATTATAGCACATTATTCTATCATTAATAGTAATTTGACACAAATTTTACACAATCACTATATTCCAATTAATACCAAAAAAAGAGAATTATTTATTCCCTTTATTTTGTATTTCTTCATGAATTAGATTAATAAATTCTGATACAGATATCGTTGTTGATTCTTGACTACCAAACTTACGATAAGTAACCATATTATTATCTTTTTCTTTATCGCCAATTACTAATGTATATGGTATCTTTCTTGTTTGACTTTCTCTCATTTTATAACCAAGTTTTTCATCCCTAGAATCTAATTCACATCTAATATTTTCATCATTTAATTTATTAAATAACTTCGTCGCATATTCTAAGTGATATTCATTATTTACTGGTATTATATTTACCTGAACTGGTGCTAACCATAATGGTAAATTTCCCTTCGTTTCTTCTAGAATATAAGCCATAAATCTATCTAATGAACCAAGAATAGCTCTATGAAGTACAACTGGTGTTTTCTTAACTCCATCAGCATCTACATATTTTAAATCAAATTTCATTGGTAAACAGAAATCTAATTGGCAAGTTGATAAAGTATACTCATTGCCTACTGCTGGTTTAACATTAACATCTAATTTAGGGCCATAGAATGCTGCTTCACCAATTTCTTCCGTATAATCAATACCAAGCTCATTTAATACTTCTCTAAGTTCATTCTCAGCTTTATTCCACATTTCATCATCTGGATAATATTTTTCTTTATCTTCTGGATCTCTCAAAGATAACACACATCTATAATCAGTAATATTAAAATCTTTATAAACATCAAAGATTAAATCAACAACGCTCTTAAATTCATCTTTAATTTGTTCAGGCGTTACAAATAGATGAGCATCATTTTGACAGAAATGTCTTCCTCTTTCAATACCTTTAACTGCTCCACTAGCTTCATATCTAAAGTCATGTGCAATTTCACCTATTCTAATAGGTAAATCTTTATAAGAATGTAATTTATTGGCATATATCATCATATGATGTGGACAATTCATTGGTCTTAATACAAATGCTTCTCCATCTACTTCCATGGCTGGAAACATATTTTCTTTATAATGATCCCAGTGTCCACTAGTCTTATATAAATCTACTGTTCCAACACATGGAGTCATTACATGTTGATAACCTAATTTTCTTTCTTTATCTTTAATATAGTTTTCTAATTCTTGCCAAATAATATAACCATTTGGTAAAAACATTGGAAGCCCTCTACCAATTAAATCATCAGACATAAATATATCCATTTCTTTACCTATCTTACGATGATCTCTTTCTTTCGCTTCTTCAAGTTCTTTTAAATAAGCATCAAGTTCTTCTTGAGTCTCAAAACAAATACCATAAATTCTTTGAAGCATCTTATTTTTAGCGTCACCCTTCCAATAAGCGCCACTTACTTTAAGTAATTTAAAGTATTTAAGTTCTTTAACTGTATCGACGTGTGGTCCACGACATAAATCGGTAAAATCGCCTTGTGAATAACAACTAATAACCGTATCATTTTCATCCATTCTAGATATTAAATCTATCTTATATGGATCATTTTTAAACATTTCTAAAGCTTCATCTTTACTTATTTCATGTCTAACAATTCTTTTACCATCTTTACTGATTTTCTTCATTTCTTTTTCTATTTTTTCCAAATCAGTTTCTGTAATAACGACATCTCCTAAATCAATATCGTAGTAAAATCCACTCTCTATTACTGGCCCTACCCAAAACATTGCCTGTGGATACAAATGCTTTACTGCTTGCGCTAATAAATGTGCACAACTATGATTTTTTACACTTAATTTCTCGTCTTCTTTGATATTTATCATTACATACACCTTCCTCTAATTCTATTTCTATTATTTCCCTTCTTAATTTATACTTTTTAGTCTTATATATTCCTCTACATATAAGTTCTTTCTTTATAACCTTATAAAATGATGGCATATCTTTATATTTACTTAGTAATTCTCCAACCATATAAGTAGGCATATCACATAAATCCTCTAATATGCTCTTATCATTCACAAGAGGTTTCTTTTCTACCTTTTCAGTATAAGAGCATTCACCAGTTGCCGTCAATATCTTATTAGGGCAAATATACGGAAGAATTACTCCATGGCTATCACTTACATAGACAATCTTTCCAGTTTTAATTAATTCAGGATTACTATTCGCATACTTAAAAGGACATCCTTTCAAAAACTTAAAATTCTTTTTAGCAACATTATGTGTAAGTTCCATACCAGCATCTAACGTAACCCCATAATATTCTGCCATAAATTTAAATATTGATATAACCATACCTGCTCCCCCAATAAAACGTAAAAAGCACTCCCACTAAGGAGTGCTATATAAACACGGTACCATCCTAATATTTTACTTAATTTATATAACGGCTTCTAACCGGCTATCCTTTCGGTAGCAACTCCTAGGTAGTAACTATATTATTAAACTATTAGTTCGCACCTTCCACTAACTCTCTTTAAATCATCATAATATAATTGTGTCCTCATCAACGTTTTTTTAATTTATGAACATATTATATAACTCATTTTTATAAAAGTAAACCCTAAAACACTAATATTTATATAATTATTGTTTTATAAGTGTTCTTTTTTTACTTTTATTATAAAAATCTAACATCATATAGCATGAATTAATGCCATAATTTATATTTGAGTTTACTCTTCCTGTTCTTTCTTGTTCCTTAAATAGCGCAATATTAATACACCTTCCAATTAGATATATCGCTTCATCGTCTAATTGAACTGGATTAATAGCCTTTACTGCCTCTTCAAATATATTTATTCCTCTTAATATATGTGATTCGCCAACCATCATCGATTCTTTTGTTTTTGTTCTTAAATTATCAATATAATCAAGTATTTCATAAGTAACTTGATTGTATTCATCTTTATATTCTTCAATTGTACTACTCATTTTCCTTACTTCCCTCGATAATAATTCTAACAAATAATTAACAATAAGTAAAGAAAAAAGCACTAGTTTTTACTAGCACTATTATCCATTAATTTGTTTCATTACTTCGTCAGCAAAGTTTTCTTCTCTTTTTTCCATTCCTTCGCCAACTTCATATCTTACGAAATTAATAATTTTACTACCTTTAGATTCAACATATTTATTAACTTTCATTTTATTTTCTTTAATAAATCCTTGATCTACAAGACAAACTTCTTCATAGTATTTATTAATTCTACCATTAACAATCATATCGATCTTATTAGGATCTAATCCTTCATTTTCAGCTTGTTCTTTTAAGATAGTTCTTTCTTTTTCAAGAACATCACTAGGTACATCTTCTCTATTTAAATATAATGGTCTCATTGCTGCAACTTGCATAGCAATATCCTTAGCCAACTCTTCATCTTTATCTAATAAAGTTAAAGCCACAATTTTTCCACCCATATGAGAATATGTTCCAAATACTTGATTATCTTCTTTTTCTAGAATTTCAAATCTTCTAAATGATAATTTTTCGCCAATTGTAGCTGTCTTATCAACAACTAATTCTTCAATCGTTTTACCATCATGTGTTAATTTATTAGCTTCTTCAACCGTCTTAACATCACTATTAAGAACAGTATCAGCAATAATATTAACTAAATTTTGAAATTCTTCATTCTTAGCAACAAAGTCAGTTTCTGAATTAACTTCAACAACTACGGCTTTATTACCATTTACTTTAGCAACTGCAAGGCCTTCAGCGGCAATTCTAGAAGCCTTTTTAGCAGCCTTAGAAATACCTTTTTCTCTTAACCATGTAATAGCATCTTCCATATTTCCATTAGATGCTTCAAGTGCTTTCTTACAATCTAACATTCCAGCGCCAGTTGCTTCTCTCAAGTCTTTTACCATACTTGCACTAATCATTTTTATCGCTCCTTTTCTTTCTTTTAATTATTTTAAAGCGTCAATTAGCTCTTCTTTTTTCATTTTTGAATAGCCTTTGATTTCTTTTTTCTTAGCTAATTCTCTAAGTTCAGCAACTGTAAGTATTGTTAAATCAATCTTAGGGGCTTTTTCAACTTTTTCCTCTTTAACTTCTACTGGCTTTTCTTCTACTTTTGCTTCAACTTTAGTTTCTTCTTTTTTAACTTCTTTCTTAAATTCTTTTGCTGGTTTTTCATGAACTCTAACTTGCTTTTTACTTTCATCTTCAGTAATATAATCTACTACTTCTAATCCTTGTGCTTCTGCAACAGCATTATTTAATGCTCCAAGAATAACCTTTACAGATTTAACTGCATCATCATTTCCAGGAATAACATAATCGATTCCATCTGGATCACAGTTAGTATCAATTAATCCAAATACTGGAATACCTAATCTATTAGCTTCTCTAATTGCATTGTATTCTTTAGTTGAATCAACAATAACTACTGCTTGTGGTAATTTATCCATTTCTCTAATACCACATAAGTTTTTATTTAATTTTTCATATTCTTTCTTAAGACCAATTACTTCTTTTTTAGGTAATTTATCAAAAGTACCATCAGTTTCCATCTTTTCAATCTTTTCAAGATAGTAAACTCTATTTCTAATAGTCTTAAAGTTTGTTAAAGTTCCACCTAACCATCTTTCAGTCATATAGTACATTCCAGTTCTAGCTGCTTCTTCTTTACATACTTCTTGTGCTTGTTTCTTTGTACCAACGAATAATACCTTTCCACCATTTTCAACAATAGTCTTTAAAGCATTATATGCTTCTTCTAACTTTTCTGTTGTTTTTTGCAAATCCATGATATAAATATCATCTCTAGTAGAATAAATATATTCTTTCATTTTTGGATTCCATCTCTTCGTTTGATGTCCGAAATGAACTCCAGCTTCTAATAAGTAACTCATCGCTACTACTGCCATAATACATTCCTCCTTTTGTTTAATCTTCCAAGCATCTCTTCTCTAAGTACCACCTCTTTATGGCACTAGGCACTTATCGATTAACATAAATTTATTAATCTATTTTAATTATATGCTCAATATTTCATAAAAAGAAAAAACAATATGTTAACAATATCATCAATATTATAATGGATAAACAACTTAAAAATAACTTAAAGTTAACAGCAAACATTTTTTCTATTTTTTGACAAAAAAGCCTTGATTTATAAAGGATCGTCTATTATAATTATATTTGGGTACATTTGGAATATCGAATGCTTTTCCCTTTCGCATTTTACTTACGTAATTTATGAAAGGAGTGATATTATGACACAACGTGAAAACAGATTATATAAAATAATATTCCTATTAATTATCATAATAATTATATTATTATATAAATAATGAAAAAGCATTTGATTTGAGTTAAACTCATTTCAAATGCAAACCCTAAGGGAATGTCATTTGGCTTACCATCCAAATGTACCTTCTCTTTTTTTATTATATGCAAGTTTCCTTGCTTACATTCACATTATAATATATTTTTTTACTTATTACAAGTATTATTTCTTTAAAATAACAATACTCTTATT
>CADAMI010000017.1 GCA_902788975.1 uncultured Erysipelotrichaceae bacterium
GCTCCATAGTGAAATCTGCTCGAACTTTTCGAGTTTTGATAAATAGCTAATCCAATTTGGATTAGTTTTTTTGTGTTTCGAACTTCCACGTTTCAGCTTGGAAGAATACAAAGACTATCCTACTTTATAAAGAAAGGATGGAACTATGGTAAATATTATTAAAGAAGAACTATCATTAGAAGAATCATTGAGAAAGAAAATTGAGTTTATATGTGATTTTACTAATAATAAACCTACTATTATTAATGGTAGTATTAGAAAAATTGATAAGACTAATTTAACTTATATTGAACCACATAGAATAATTATTAATAATACTACATTTCTTGCTTTCAATTATTCTAATGAAATATTTATTGAGAATTTATCTAATAAGATAAAATTATCAGAACTAGAAGATTATTTAAAGACTATCTAAATACTACTATTCCCTGAATAAGGAATTGACATTTTCTTAAAAAATGATATTATATATAACCAATGAAAGAGGTATTCTCTAGAAATGGAGGTACACCGATGATAAAAAGCAAAGATAAAAATAAAATATATAATATTGAATTTAATGAGGAGTCAGTAGTATTTAGACTTTACTAGATACTATTGTCTCCTCTTTTTTAGTAAAAGGAGTTGAAGATAATGGATAATGAAAAGAAAATTGCTGGTCTTTATATTAGAGTTAGTACTGAAGATCAAGCTCGTGAAGGATTTAGTTTACCAGAGCAAGAAAAACGATTAAGAGCAATGTGTGAGTATAAAGGTTATGAAATATATAAACTTTATAAAGATGCTGGTATAAGTGCTAAAACTGGTAATATAAGACCTGCATTTGAAGAACTATTACAAGATATAAGAGATAAAAAATGTAATACCATTGTTGTATTAAAGTTAGATAGACTTACTCGTTCAGTATTTGATTTGGAAGGTATAATGAACTTTCTCGAAGAAAACAATGCTTACCTAGATTGTGCTAATGAAGAAATTAATACAACTAATTCAAGTGGTAAAATGGTTGCTAGACTTTTAACAACAGTTTCACAAAATGAAATTGAAAGAACAAGTGAAAGAACTAAATTTGGTTTATCAGGTGCAATTAAAGAAGGACATATTCCTGCACGTGCTCCACTTGGTTATAAACATATAGATAAAAAGTTAGTTCCAGATCCACTTACTAAAGATATTGTATTAAGGATATATAACTTATATTTTGAAGGTAAATCTTATTATAATATTGCTACTATATTTAATGAAGAACAAGTATTAGGTAAAACCAACTGGAAAGATACAGGAATATTAAGAATAATCTCAAATGAGGTTTATAAAGGTGATTACGTACATGGTAAAAGAACAAATCATCCTACTCTCTATAGAGATGTTGTTGAACCAATAATAAGTAAAGAAATGTGGGAAAATTGCCAAGTTCAAAAGAAGAAAAATCAAAAGAACTATATGAGAACTCAAACTTATATCTTCTTGCAGAAATTAAAATGTCCTAGGTGTGGAAGAATTCTTGCTGGTGGTGCTTCACATAAAATTAAATCAGATAAATGGTATTTCTATTATAGATGTGAAAATTGTAAAAACAATATTCATGAAGATAAAATTGAGGATAAAATAAAAATTTTACTTGCTGATATATTAGAATACGATAATGTTGTTAATGAGTTTTTCTTGCCGGTTTTAAAATCAAAAGTTGATAATCCTAAAGAACAATTAGAAAAAGAATTAAAATCTTTAAATAATAAACGAGATAGAATTAGAAAAGCATATATTGATGAGTTATTTACTGAAGAAGAATTTAAACAAGAATCTAAACTTATTGAAAATCAAATTGAAATAATTAATTCTAAATTATTAGAAAATTCACAAGCAGAACAATTAAATTTTACAGTTGATGATATATTACTTAAAAGAGATATGGATTTTATTAATAAAGTTAAATTACCAATATCCTATTATGCTTTTAATGATAATTGGGATTTACTAGATCGTGATACTAGAGCTGATATAGTTATGAGATATATTGATGATATAGAACTTGAACTTAAAGGAAACAAATATGAAGTTAAACAAATTAACTTTAGAAGTACCTTTTATAGTGATTTTGAAGAATTATATAAGAAAGGTTATATTGATAAGAAAAGACCTCTTACATACGATTTTAATGGAGTATGTGTCGATACAAATATAAGGTACAGTGAATACTTACCAATTAAAGATGTAATGCAGCACTTATATAGATTAAATGAATATTATGAAGTTAATTTATATAAAGGAACTTATTATAAAGAAACTGAAAAATTAGATATAGGGCCTTTAATGAAAAATGAAGTTCCTATTAGGGTATTCCCATTACAAAAAGATAATAATGGAGATAATAACTGGTTATCAATGGGAATGCTTGCTACAAAGAATAATCCGAATGATATAAAGGTAAACATTAGAGATGTATTTGAAACAATACCCGATAATGTTACCGAAGAAGATTTTTAAAATGCGTGGCACGTTTTGTTTACGAAGTAAATGAAAGTGGCGATAGCAATTTAAAAATTAATACTTTATGTAGTTTTAACCATTACGAAGTTTTGGTTATTACGGAATAAAGTAAACGGATTCTAAGGTGTCAAACCTTAGCCCACTGGATATTTTGTATGCTCGGCGTACAAAATTCCTAGGGGGTTAGAAATTTTGGATGACCAAAATGACCACTCAAGTGGTCACTTCTAGAAAGGAGGAAATCAATGTCAGAACTTGCTTATTCATTACATTTAGGTAGTGATAAAAATAGAAAAAATATATCTAAACAAAATTGCAAAAATAATTTAAGTGGAACAACTTCTTTACCTAATAATGCTATTCAAAATGTAAGACAATTATCAAAAGTAGATAAACATAATTATAGAAAATATGATAATGATCAAGACTTAATCGAAATAGTTAGAGGAACTTCTTCTCCACTTGATGATGTTAAGAAATTATATTTAAGTGAATTTGAAGAAGCAAGATTAGAATACAATTCAAAGCAATCTAGACCTAGTAGAATGATAGATAATTATTTTGATAATGTTTCTAATAATGAGAAAAAGGATCTTGCTTGTGAAATAATACTTGAACTTGGAGATAAAGAATATTGGGATACCAAAGATGAAGCATTTAAGAAAAGAATGTCAGAAGTTTATAAAAAACAAGTTGATGATTTAGAAATGCTTGTTCCAAATTTTAAAGTAGCTAGTGCTATAATTCATTATGATGAAACAAGTCCACACTTACATATTGTTGGTGTTCCAATTAAATATAAAAATAAAAATGGTATGGAAAAACAAGTTGGTAAATCAGATGTATTTACAAAAGATTCTTTAATTAGATTACAAGATAAAATGAGAACATTATGTATTGAAGAATTTAATCAAGTATATAGTTTAGATTCAACTTTAAAGCAAAAACAAAAAGGTAGAAATAGAGATATTCATGTATCTGATATGGATAACTATATCGAAATGAAAAAGCAACTTGAGAAGAATACTGAAAATCTAAAACAAGCAAATAAAAAATCTTCAGAGTTAAAACAAAACTCAAAAGATATAAAAGACAAAATAGATAAATTAAAAGTATCTAAGTTAAATAAAGATAATTATATTTTATCAAAAGAAGATAAAGATTCTTTTATCGACTTTATCGAACAGGTAGATAATACTAATAAAGAATATGATAAAATACAAACTCTATCTAATACTTTAGTTAATGCTCACGAGCAATTAAATGATAAAAATAATAAGATTAAGACTCTTACCGAAAATAATGAAGCACTTAATTTAAGAGCTAAGGCATTAAATGATACAATTAAAGAAAAAGATAATGAAATATCATTTTTAAAATCTAAAATGCAAGAATTAAAGGATACTCTTGAATATTGGAAAGAAAAGTTTGAAAAACTAATATCCTTCTTACATGATAAACTTCATAGTTGGTATGATAAAGATGATAAATACATTGATGTTGTTAATGATATGTATGATGATAATGTTTTGGATGATGATGACATTGAGGAGTTAGATTTAAGTAAAGAAAAAGATGATTTTGAAAGATAGAATTGTTTCAAACGCTAAAAAATGTGTTATAATTTATGAGAGGGAGATTTATTAAATGGAAGAATTTTATAAAAGAAATGCTATAGGAAATTACTTTAAAAAAGAAAATATATATTTAGGAACGATTATATTTTATGATGATGAAAGCTTATTAAAGGAATTAAAAAAAAGAAATACCCATTATTCAGAACTTCAACTAATAAGTTTTATAAGAAATAGAATGGTATCAAATCAAGTTTGTGATATATTTTATAAAGTTGATAATGGATACAAAAGATTTTTAGATAATGGTTCTGAAATATTGTTAGGCGATAATTCGGATGGGAAAGGATTTATTGAGAATATTGTTTCTGCTTTTGATTATTATAAAGAAGATGAAATATTTGAAACTGTCATAAATTCAGAACCAATGATAGTTGCAAGGACTATGAAACCTCTAGGTAAATATGTTGAAGATTATAATTTAGAAATAAATGTTCAAAAAAAATAATTTTTATAGTATAATATATATGTAATTAAATAAAAATTATTTGGAGGGATTGAAATGGTAGAATAAATTATTATTTATCTTTAAAAATAAGTTTTGCTTAATTATTATTTTAAAGATTACTCTAATAAAATTAGGGTAATCTTTTTATAAATAGATGTTGTTAATTAAGTGTATGATAACACTGTTTTAAATGATGATGACATTGAAGAATTAGATTTAAGTAAAGAAAAAGATGACTTTGAGAGATAAAACTCATTGTCATCTTTATTTATTTGTTTTTTTTAGTGTTGGGCTCTCTTTAGTTGTAGTAATTAATTTATCTATATTTTCAATTTCAAGAATGTTTTCTTGTGGTTGAAAATAACCTAATGCACTATTTCTATTGTCCGTCTTGTTTCCAAATCTATCAAATAATATCGTTCCACTTGCTAGCGCCATTTCTGCATACCATTCTCTACGATGCATTAATGATAGAGAATAATTCCAATCACCATCTGTTGTAAAAGATAGTCTACATTCGTTAGATTTTTGTTGATATTTTTGAACTATGTTTTCAAGACTTGTTCTTTCTCTTTTAGTGTCCCTCATTTTTTCTTCGCCAGTTAATAGTCCATTATAATATAGACTTTCATTCCATATTGTAATAATATCTACTTTTTCTTTCTTACTTTTCTCTGAAAAAAATGGTACTAAATAAATACATTCTACAACAGGAATATTTGATGCCTCTTGCATAAAAGATTCAATAGACATTATTTCTTCTTCTGATAAAACCATTGTCTTCATAATAATCCTCCTAAAATTTTCTTCCTTTGCTTTCGCCAATTTCATTATTAATTGCATAATTTGAAACTGCCATAAAATTTTCATCATAAGGATAAACTTGTTGACCAAATCTCATCCACATATTTGACCAAGAAGCTCCAGTTTTGAGTAATTCTTGAACTCTTGCATTTTTCATTGTATCGTTGCCTTCCTGATGATTTAAATCAACACATCCTTCTTCATCATATAACTTGCTTTGCAAATCACATTCTAATTTATCACATTGATAAGCAAACATTGCTTCTTTTGTATTATGAGAATCAAATTCTAAAAACAATTGTTCTATTTGTTTGCCATCTAATAAACCATTTAATATCCTACCAACAGCTTCGTGTTCCATTTTTTCTTTTTCTGCTTTAGATATTTCAAATTGAGTTAAATCTCCAATTACAGTTTCACCAAGTTCATGAACTGCTAACATAAATATTACTTTCATAATATCCACATCATATTGATATTCTGATTTCATAGCAATTGCAAGCATTTGAACTCCAAAAATGTGCTCTGCAACACTTTCTATTCTTTCTCTTTGAACATTCCAGTTTTTCCAACCTGTTCTAATAATATCTTTTAATCTATTACATATAACATAATAATTTACTACATTTTGTTCTTTTGACATAATAATATCCCCTCATTTCGAGTAGTTATTATATTACTTTATTAAAAATATGTCAATAATACCATATTTTTCTCAAATATTATTTGATATTTATTTAATTTATGGTATTATTATTGTAGTGATTAGTTGTTTATCAACTTTTACTATTAGGAGTTTCAAATAACCTTTGTTATCGCTCCATGATGTATTTATCCCTTGATTTTTCAAGGGTTTTTATTTTGCATAGATGAGGGGAATCAAACTCTACCCGTCCCATCCAACCTCAATTGTGGTAATTTTGTAGATTTTTTGTACTATTTTTTGTCATCTGATTTGCATTTCATTTTAAATATTTTTCTTAAAGTACTCTCTAATGTACCTTTTTATACTAACCATAGTAAATGGACTTTTCTCCCCATCTACAAAATATAAGTTCTCATTTTCCATATAATCATCATAATGTAACACAAGTAAATTTATATCATTTTTACTAAATAATATTTTATGTGGACTTATTGCACATATATTGGCTTTATCAAATTTTACTAAGTATCCATAGTAATATGTAATATTAAACCTATAATTTTTAGCAAACCTATTTAATGAATCAATAGTATCTTCATTGAAATGCAACTTTTCATACTCAACTCTAATATTTTCACCTCCGGAAGTTATAATTTAACTTCAAAGGAACAATATCATACAATTTCATACATATCCAGCAAAAAAAATATAATTACTCAAAAATATTATGAATAATTATATTTTAACTTTAGTATGATAAGAAATTAATTAAAACTTTTTTCAACATTTAATACAGTCTCAGGATTATCAGTTCCTTCATTTAATATAGCAGTCATTTTTTCAATTTTGCAATATTTAATCTTTACATTTTTCCAATCAATATCTGACCATGCTTTGACTGTCCCATCAGGGTATTCAATATTTTGTGGAATATTCTCTGTAAGTGTTAGATTATTATTACCATCATTATGGAATAATGCTCTACCATCGCCAGGACCATTCATAAGATATTTTTCATTATCAGATCCAAGACAATATCCAGAAAGAGTTACACCTGCATACTTATTATTATCATAAGACAAATTAATGGTTCCATCAACATGAATTTTTGCATTTGGTCCTTCTTCTGCTATAGTTGCATTATTAATGGATAAATCTATATCAACTTTATCATTTGCAACAACATTATTATTAGAAGTATCATCGACCGTATTATCAGATTTGAAACTAATAATACCAGTAGCTAATAAAATGACTAATGCTAATAAAATTACAATGACTACTACGAGCAATACAATGACTCCATTTTTATTTTTTTCTTGTTCCATTTCTACTCCTTTCTCTACCATAAGAATATCATATTTTCCTTTGTATTTCAATAGATATAAAAATGATTTACAATTTTCTGTACTGTTATTTGTAGATTTATTTTAAGTACTTTTGTCATCTAATTTGCAGTTCATTTTAAATATGGTTGTAGATTTATATTTAATTTATTTTAAATTTTTATTATTCGTATCAAATTATTAATTTAGTCCATTTAATTTTAAATATATTTATAAAAATTTCTTTCAGATTGGAAACAAAAATAATGATAGAATTCGTAGTTTAAAAAATAAAAAACCTTATAATAAGGTATTTTGTAATATTTAGGTGTGCGGGAGAGGTATCTCATCCGCTCCATTTAGATACAGTCTACGATACTGAAAGTATCGTAGTTTTCTTTTATATAGAAACTGAAGTTCTTCTTTGATAAAGGAGAACTCTTTTATATGCTTAATTTCACTCTAGAAGAACGAATTTATCCCAATAAGGAAATACCTGAATTACTTAATAAAACTTCATATAAGGTAAATAAAGGCACTATAAATGTATTAAATGGTACTAACTTAAAGTTCATAAAACCAGCTGAATATATAATTAGAAAACCTATTAAACTAACGATATACGAATATCAAGTTAATGAAATTAATAACAAGAATTATTATATTAAAGAACACAATAAGAAATATTCCTTAAAAGAAATAAAAAGTATTTTAAACCAATTGACAAAATAATTATTAATGATAAAATTAAATTAATCAAAGATAAATAGTTTGAAACATTGGTTTAGTTCCAATGTTTTTTGATGGAAGGAAGTGAAAAATTGACTATTAGAACAGGTATATATGTTAGAGTTAGTACCGATGATCAAAGAGATAATGGCTACTCTATTGATTCGCAATTAAGAATGATAAAAGAATATTGTGAGAAGAATAATTATGATATTATTGATGTTTATGATGATGGTGGATACTCTGGTAAAGACTTAATGAGACCAGCTATGCAAAGGTTATTAAATGATATAAAAGAACATAAATTAGATAAACTTGTAGCGATAAAAACTGATAGATTAACGAGAAATAATTATGATGGATTTTGGCTACTTAACTATTGTGAAGAACACGATGTTAAAATTGAATTAATACTTGAACCATATGATATAACTACTGCTAATGGTGAGATGATGTTTGGTATGAATCTAGTATTTGGACAAAGGGAAAGAAAAGAAATTGGAGCAAGAACTAAACGAGCACTCGAAGAAATGGCCCTAGAACATATCCACCCAGCTAAAGCCCCATTTGGTTATATTAGAGATAAAGAAAGTGGACATTTAGTGATAAATCCACTTGAAGAAAGCTCAGTTAAAAGAGTATTTGAACTATGTAAAAAAGGACATTCAATTAGAAATATTGCTAAAATTTTAGATGAAGAAAATTGCTATTTAAAAAGTGGTAAATGGCACTCTGCTAGAGTACAAAAGATACTTGAAAATATGATTTATATTGGTACATTTGAATATGGTAAATATAAAAGAAAACCACAAGATATCTTAAAAGTAGAGAACTATTGTGAATCAATTATTGATATAGATACATGGAATGCAACTAGAAGAATACTAGTTAAAAATAAACATTCAAATCATGGAGAGTATGTCCATTTATTTGCTTCATTAGTAAAATGTCCATATTGTAATAAGATATTATCTTCATCGCAAACTTATAAATATACATCTAGTGGTAAGAAAATATATTTTCATTTAAGATGTAAAAATCCTAATTGTGAAGAAAAAGAATATCATTATAACTGTGATAAAATTGAGAATAAATTAATTAGATTATTAGATGAATTAACAAGATATATGTATGATATTGATAATGAATTAATAATAGCTAATACATCTAGTAATAAAGAAATTGATAATATAGATAAATCAATATCTAAATTAGAAGAACAATCAAAAAGACTAATAGACTTATATTTAGAATCTAATCTTAATGTTGATATTATTAATAAAAAGAATGAAAAATTAAAGAAGGACATAGACACCTTAAGAAAGAAAAAAGAATCTTTGGACCCAAATAATCAGTCTAAAGAATACTTAGTTGAACTTCAAAATAAATTAGATTGTTATGTTAAAAATGATGAGATATTATTTCATAATAAACTAGAATTCTCTTTTATGTGGCATAGTTTAAATAAGAAAGCACAAAGACAATTACTTAATTATCTTGTGTCATCTATAGAGATAACAAGAGATATAAATTACAATATTGATATTAAAAAAATAACCTTTACTGAACAATTTATTAATAAAAATCCAAAAGAATATATCGAATATCTTTATTCAATTTTAAGAAATAATAATATTGGTTTTATCTATAAAGAACAAATAGATGAATCAAGATTAACTGAATATGAGAAAGATTATCTAATAATATCTTTATCAAAATTACAATCTAATCTTTATTCCAAAGAAGAAACAATCAACTATCTAACTCAAATTAAAAATCATTTTTTCATAGATGGCATCATAGAAAGGCCACTAACTAAGAATAATAAATTCATAGATAATATCTTATTTATATCTAAAAAATCTATTTAACGTTTTTATTATTAAATAATTAGCAAGCACTGAAAAGTTCCTCCCACGAAGACTTTTCACATATTATGGGGTATCCCCAATCCCCTATTTATTAAAGTAAAAACGATTTATCATTTTCATTATAAATGATTATGAAAAATCGTCTTTATTTTAACTATTAAAGAAATTTATGTAAATAATGTAATTATCTTTTTGAATTGTGTTTTAATTCAGGTTGCTTATAAATAGAATATAAACAAACATTTTTTTCAGAATCTGGAATACTAGATATACCTACATTGTTTGAATTATATTGTGTAATTTGGTCCACATCATAATCATCTTGTAAAACATGTTCATTGCTTAAAAGAAAATCAAATTTCCTAACTTTATCGACAATAATTATTTGTCCATTATCTGTTAAGACATTATTCTGTAAAAATTGAATAAAATTGTAATATTGTTGAGTATCAATAACATCACCTATATTACTTAAGTAAATTATGTCATATTTATCATTAAATTGTAATTTTGTGACATCTCCTAATAAAAATTGGCTTTGATAATCTATACCATTAATTAATTGGTTGCGTACTTGATTGTAATTCCTTTCATTGGCTAAATAGAAATTTCTAAATTGGGCAGTCATTCTTAAATTTTTCAAATCTTCTTTTGAAAAGTCTTTTTCAGCTGCATTAAATTGCGCTGGTAAAAATAATTTTTTTGCAAAGCCAATTAAACAATCACTATATCTTTCAAATGCTTTTCCAATAATTTGAGAAGTATCTAAATTTAAAAGATACTTATATTTATTAAAATCATCATAAACTTTTTGTGGATTTTCTATAATACTCAGAAAATCGTTATAACTATAGTATTTTATTAATGCTTTTTTTAACTCATAGAAATAATATGAATACTCGTTAATATCAAATGTATCTACTGATTTTGCTCCTAATAAATATGAGTTTAAAGCAAAATCACCGCCACCTAAATTTGCTAGTATTTTTTTTCCTTCAAAAGAATAGGCAGGCATATATAGATTTAACATCTCATTCGTAAAAGGAAAAACCCTATCTCGAGTTCCATAATCAAAAACAGATGGTTTGTCAAATAAATTATTCAATTTTGGATTATTTGCACTTTTTCTTAATTTTTCTTCTTCTAAATAATCATCTATTTTCTCATCAATATCATCTATTTCAAACATTTCTTTTTTGGTCAATTGACCTAATTCATTATTTTCTATATTCAAATTATGCTTTTTTAGCCATTTATTCTCATAAATTAACAATGCCGTATTATCATCATTATTTGTAGAAATAGATTCAATAACACAGTCCATTCCAAAAAATGGTAAGTTTTTTTCTAGATTATTTATTTTTACTAAAACACTCATAAAGCCATTAACTTTAGAAAGAGTCACTTCTTGACTGACCTTTACAAATCCATTAAATCCATATTTTTTTTTATAATACGTTATTTTAATTGGTTTTCCTTCATATGATTTAATCTTATTTAATAATTGGGCTGCTTGTTCAACATTCATATTAATTCACCAATACCTCTCTATATAATTATATCATAGGAATAGACTGATTGAATATGCTATTTATAAAAATTAACATTTTAGCAATTTCATTTCTATTGTAATTTAAAAATAATTTAGATATTATTAATTACAAAGAAGAACTTATGGTTGTATACCGTATTTTTATCTCTCCATCGACGAATCTGTTCGATTTTTTCGGGCTTTATTTAAATCTCGGTCTAAATTTGGTTGGTTATTTTAATTATTTAAAAAAGCTACTGATAATTTTGATACTTGTGCCAAAATGTCTAAATGGTTATATATTTTGTCATAAACAAAATAGTAATCATATATAAATACCTAAAAAGTAGAAAACACTTGCATTTTAATACTTTCTGTTTTATAATAAAATACCACTTGAAAAGGAGGGAAATATAATATGGATGAAAGGCAAGAAACACTAGGAAAAGAAATAGTATATCAACTAGCAAGGCAGGCTAAAGCTAGCGAAGATATGGAGTTTGAAATAGCGAATGCAATTAGTATTTTAGATTCATTTGTGGAAAACAATGCGGAAAGCAAAAAACAAGTAATTGATTATTTATTATGTAAATTAACTGGAGGAAAGAACCCAGATGAAGAGGTTTATTGCGGAGATATAGTTTCTCTTACTATTGACGGAGAGACTTACCAATATTTCATATCTTCAAATCTTAATTCAAATTTTGGGATATATAATGAAATATTATGGTGTAGTGATTTAGCAATACATCTTATAGGTTCTTATGTTGGAGATACTATAAATTATCAAGATAAATACGGAAATATACACATAGTAAAAATTATAAAAACAACAAGAACTTATAGATCAGAAAAAATTGATATTCCATTCGAACTTGGATTATTAGATAGTGATAGATATGTCAGAGAAAGAAAATTTGCCAAAGAAATAGTAAGGTAAACTAAATTTAAAGTTAGTTGGATAAAATATTATACATTTTAATTAAAACTATAGTCATAAAATACTCCCATAAAGACTTTAAAAAATAAAACTGGGAGTATTTTTTTCTTTGAGTAAAGGAATATATTTTTTAACAATTAATAATATGATTACATATTGAATTTATTAATTTATAATTTAAGTATTGTTTGTTCATTATCTACTATTAGTTTTAAAATTGCTTTTACATTTGCTTCATTTTTAAATATATAGTATACTTAAATTACAGAGAAGAACTTAAGGTCGTATATCGTATCTATATCGCTCCATTTAGTATTTAGTTGCTAACCACTACGGTTAGCATTTTTAATTATTATGAATATTATTTTATAAGAAAAATTAGTGCTAAATATAATACACATCATATTTTATAAAGTCTAAATTTTGCTATATAAAAATACCACTTGAAGCTTGTGGTAATACCGTCTTAACTTGATATTTTTTAATAATTACTAATTATTCAGAATATACTAATCATTTTTTTAATTTTCTTTATTTTATTTACAAAAAATTGCCTTTATGTTATCATATGTTGCCAAGGAAGCGATATATATGAAACTATTAATAAATTATGACTTTTTTGATGAAATCAGAAATGTTAATGAACCACTAACTCCAATAAAGATAGTAAGAAATGAAGCAAAATATGCCATAATAACTCCTCTTTGGTTAATAGATGCTTATTTCAATGATCCTAAATATGCTATTAGTCATTTGCTTTTCTGGTATGGAGCTTATATGACAATGGATTTATCATATCAATTTATTTATAAAAAGAAAAATTCTTGCGGTCTAGATAAGTATGCTTACGAGGCAAGTACTAAATTAAAAAAACTTTCTGTTACGTTAAGCAATATAAATGTTAAAACTAACTATGATATGCTACTTCAATCTGAACTATATGAGCATAAATATAAAGTTGAAATAAATGAAGGTAAATTACCGACATTAAAAGAAGAAAAATACATTTATGTTCCGTCATATGATTTTGATGGGAAAGAGAAAGAAACATCAATTCTACAAGAACATAATGTTGGTAGTAGAAACTATATTCTATCGGTAGGTGAACCAGAAAAGCAATATAGACGTGTATTAGTTAATAATCATATTTAGTAATTTTTAAGAACTATATATTTATTTTTCATTTATAATGATAGTTTTTCTTTACTACTTTATTAATTGAATGATATGTAGTTTATTTCATGCTAATACTATTAATGAAAGAGAGTTAGCAACCTCTGACTAATTGGCTCTATTTATATACAGTCTACAATACAGAAAGTATTGTAGTTTTCTTTTGCTAGAAATATCAATAATAATGTTTTATTAAAAAAAAATTTATCTATAAATAATTAGCAAGCAATGAAACGCTCTTTTACGAGGCTCTTTCACATATTGATAGGTAATCACAATCCATAATTAATTGAATAATAAAAGCGACTTATCGCTTTGATAAATCGCAATTATTGATTTTCCAATGAATTTTTAGCAGTTTCATAAAATAATTTTAACAAATTTGTATTAATATTTTTGTCTTCCGATTCAATTAACTCATTATTATCTAGATAGCAGAATTTAATATTAGTATCATTATTAATATCTAGAAGAAAAAAATAATCCTTACTATCATACAATGCCTTACTAACAACAACATATTTATTATTATCATTTAAAGTTATTAAATCCTTAATATCAATATTCATTATCTACCACCCCTACCAATTTCTTTTTCCTCTGGAATTTGTTCAAGTGCTTCATTTAATTCATCTATTTTTTTCTCTAGTTTAATTTTTTCACATATGCCTTGAATTGCCCCTTTTAAAGAAATAACAGAACTATATGAACCAGCAACAGTTAATCCAGTTACAATTGAATTTATTGCATAAGCATCAGAACTACCACTCAAGCCAAATAATTCTTTAAGTCCAGACACTCCAAGAAAAGTAGCGACTAAAGCAACAAAACCAGTTTTATATGCAAATTTCAAATAATCATTATTATCATGCCATTCTGCACTATATTTTTCTATTTTTTCAATTTTCAATTTTTTTTCTTTCTCAGTCATGAGATAAAACCTCCTATCACTAAATTAATTATATCACAGATAGTTTACGCGCGCAAGATATAAAATCATAATTTTTTCAATTGTGTTATCATTGTACAATCAAATTACAAAGAAAAACTTAAGGTCGTATATCGCATCTTTATTGCCCCATTTGTGTTTTAACCTGACCACCTAGTGTGTGTCAGATTTTTTTCACTTTTTTGTATGTGAAAAAATAGAAATTATGGTTGAAATTCAATTATTATTAACCGAAAATATTGTATTTTCATAAAATAATGATATAATATAGAGTCAACTAAGGAGGTACTTATGAAATTTATTGAAAAAAGTGAAACTAATGAAAGATTTTATTCGGTTGATTATGATAAACAAAAGTTGGAAGAAATTTTAGAAAAATTAAAAGATTATAGTTATGTTACAATCGGTCATTGTCAAGTAGCTGGTGATATAACTAAGTGGTCTGCTACAGAAAGAAGCATTAAAAAAAGAGTTATCTCTTTCTTTAATTCAACAAAGAGACATGAAAGTGCAATGTTGATTCCAGAAACTATAGTACATCACACTGAAAATAATTGTGATTATGTTACATATGATTACTCATATATTAAACTTCCAGATTTATATGCTTATATTGATTTGATTACAAATGACAGAAGTATTATGAATTATACTGGATTATTTGGAAAAGTAACAGAAGAAAAAACAGGTACATTAAATATGTTTTATGCTGCGGCACATCAAGATCAACTTGTATTGGAAGGCATATTAGATTATGTAAATTCTCCAGAATTAACAAATCACAGTTCTATTAATGATGAAAAAGAATATGATTACAAAGGATTAAATGAGTTATACAAAGAAACGTTAAAATGCTTTAATTTCAATTTGATTGCTATTAAAGAATTTTTAAAGGAACCTGAACCAGTTAACGTTTTATCATTAAAATTAAAAAAATAGATTATATATATTATTAAAAATTTTATAGTATAAAATAACACTCTATCTTTTATTATGTTTCTATTGTAATTTAAAAATAATTTAGATATAATAAATTTACAAAGAAGGATTTAAGGTCGTATATCGTATCTTTATCGCTCCAGATTGATAGGAAACTCGGAAAATTAACTCCGAGAGTAATAAATGCTAACTAGAAATAGTTAGTTTTTTTGTTATGTAAAGGAGTTGAATTAAAGTGTTAGCAATAGAAACTAAAGAATTAAAAATAAGTGATAGTTTAAGGAAAAAGGTATTAATGATAGGTAAATTTACTAATACTAAACCAATTATCACTAATGGAAGTATTATTAATATTAAAGGAACTAATGTTGCCTATGTAGAGCCACATAAAATCTATATTGGTAAAAACTTATATTTAATGTTTGATGAGTGTGATGATGTTTATATTAATAATCTCTATTCTAAAATTAAATTTAAAGAGTTAGAAGCCTTTATAAATAATGCAAAACAAGACAATACAATTTGACAAAATCCTACAATTAATATAAAATGAGTGTTGTAAGAAGTAATAATCACAATTGGGGGTGTGTTATTATGAGTTATCTTTTAAAAACTTGTATTTATTTTAATATGTTTAAGGGAGTATCAAAACATTAGTTGTCTTTGTTGCTCCCTTTTTTTAAGAAATGGAGTTGATAAATGTTAATGGAAGAAAATAAGAAAATTGCTGGAATATACATAAGAGTTTCTACTGAAGATCAAGCAAGAGAAGGATTTAGTTTACCTGAACAAGAAGCAAGATTAAGAGAGTTTTGTGCATTTAAAAGATATGATATATATAAAGTTTATAAAGATGCTGGAATAAGTGCTAAAAATGATAAAAGACCAGCATATCAACAAATGATACAAGATGTAAAAGATAAAAATATAAATGTAATCGTAGCATTTAAATTAGATAGATTAACAAGAAGTGTCTTTGATATTGAGAAACTTATGAAAATAGTTAATGAATACGAGTGTGATATTGACTGTTTGGCTGATGAAAGTAATACCACTACTTCCAATGGAAGAATGGTTATGAGAATAATGACAAGTGTCTCACAAAATGAAATAGAAAAATGTTCTGAAAGAACAAAAGTAGGTTTAGCTGGAGCCATTAAGCAAGGACATATACCAGCACAAACACCGCTTGGTTATAAGAGAGTTAATAAGAAATTAGTACCTGATCCTTTTACCAAAGATATTATTGTTAGAGTATTTGATTTATATTTACAAGGAAAGAGTCATCAAGCAATTGCTAATATTTATACGAAAGAAAATGTGTTAGGTAAGAAATGGAGAGATTCATCGATTCAAAAAATACTATGTAATGAAATATATAAAGGTAATTATGTACATGGAAAAAGAACAAAACACCCTACTCGTTATGAACATGTTATTGAGCCACTCGTATCAGAACAAAAATGGGAAGCATGTCAATATCAAAAATTAAGAAATGCTAGACATTATGAAAGAACAAGCACTTACCTATTCACTAATAAAATTAAATGTCCTAATTGTGGTAATTATTTTGGTGGAAAAGCAAGTGTTAAAAATGGTAAAAAATATTATTACTATAAATGTACTCATTGTAAGATTAATCTAAAGGAAAATTTGGTTGAAAAAAGTATAATTACATATTTACTTGACCTTATTAAAATAGATGATTTATTAAATAATTACTATGCACCATTTATTAAATCAAAGCTAGACTTTGAAAAAGTTGATTTTGATAAAGAAATAAGAGAACTAGACAAGCAAACAGATAGAATTAAGACAGCATATATCAAAGGTGTGGTATCTCTTGATATATTTGATAATGAACTAAAACAAATTGATTTTAAAAGAAATGATTTATTAAAGAAAAAGATTAATCAAAAGCAATATGAGAGTCTTAACTTTACTACTGATGATTTATTAATTATTAAAGATAAACAAACTATTGATACGTTATTAGAACCTAGAAATTTACTATATACACTTACTTATTGGGAACTTCAAACAAAAGAGGAAAAACAAAAAATCATAGCAACATATATTGATGATTTTGAAATTGAAAAAATAAATGATAATAAGTACGAAATAAAAAAATTTAATATTAGAGATTCACTATATCAAGACTTAATTGATTATCATATAAAACATTCTACACCTTTTGATTTATATCTATTTACTGATAGTGATGGCTTTAATGTACCAATGGCTTCACAAGGACTTAAAACTGAAGAAGAAGCAAGAGAATATTTTGTTAAATTAAGAGAAATGTATGATGTTAATTATTATGTTGTTAAACCTGATTTTGAGAAAAATGATATATGTTTTACTCCAAAAGAAGATATAGAAAAAATAATTAGATTAATACCAATTTATGATAAGAAAAGTTTTAAAAAGACAATTAAAGAATTTGGTATAATAACTGTTAATTTATCAAATGTTGTAGATAATAGTGGTAATCAACTATATAAAAATGATTTTAAAAAAGAACTTGTTAATAAATAAAATAAACATATCAAGATAATATTAATTCTTGGTATGTTTTTTCAAATGCTCCATACTCTGGAGCAAAGTCCGACGGGCACGCTTCCTTATTTTATAAGGGTTTAAATAACATTATTTTGATTTTATGGAGCAAGTCACTAAATTTTATGGTGGATTTTGCAAGTGCAAAATAAGAAATGATATCATTGCTAATCCTTATATAATAAGGAATTAAATATAGCAATGATTTCAAATCCTTTATCCTGCTTTTATAATTTTCCCTATTTTTGCCATTTTGCTCCATAAAATCTGACGTACATTTTAAAGTACATATAAGTCTTTATTTGGTATTAATATCTTAAATAGTATGCCATATCATTGGTAGAACCAATAACAATGTATGCAAAAATAATTCCTTTTAGAGTGTCTTAGATACAATATACGACCTTAAGTTCTTCTTTTTAATTTGATTATATCTAAATTGCTTTAGAATCTCAATAAAAAGATAATACTATTTATTTTTTTAAATTTTTGCTTGGTACTATAGTTTGATTATTATAACTTCTAACAGTAGTTAAATCTATCATAGCTTGATAATCATCAATAATAGCACCATCTAAAATAACATCATCAAATCTATCTTCTGGTTTAAATGGTGAAAATTCAACACCTGTAGCATTAACGTTTGTCATATCTTTATCGTATATTAATTGTGGATGAATATTAACATTAGTTCCTGAAAAATCCATTCCCCTAATATCAACATTTGTCAAATCAAGATCACTTAAATCCAACATACGTAAAAGCATATTATCTTTAAACATTTCATTAATTTCAATATATCCTTGTTCATTTGGCCTACCATTATTTTTAAAGAATATACTCTCTAAATCATCCATATGAATTTTATCTAAAGAAACATCTTCCATTTTTAAATTGTTAAGTAATTCAGTGGCTTTCTTAAACATTTGATAGGCTTCCATTATTCTTTTAGTTTGCATTACTTTCAAACTTGTCTTTTCACTATCTGCACGTTCATGTAATTTTAGTTTATAATATGTCTCAAATGCTCTCATTTCCTCTTGTAATTCGTTAGGAAATCTACTAATATCAACTTTTATTTTAGAATATATATCCGCTAAAATACCTTCATTTAATATCTCTTTAGTTTCATTATTTTTAAATTCCAATTCTCTTTGGTTATTTAACACATCTTTAAAATAATAAAAGTTAATCGTATACTCATCTCCATTAAGAATATTTGGAAAGAAGTGTACACCCAACACTGGTCGATATATTATAAAATCACGCGGTAAATTATCGTGATAAAGTCTGTTGTTACTATCACTAATAACCATTTTATAATAATTTGCTTCATAATTAAAATCAACATATAATAACTCCAAATTAGTTAATAAACTTAATTTTTCACCTAAACTATATTTTTTATTCCATATTCTAAAATAATCTATAAAATCATTAACTCTTTTATCTTTATTTAACATTTTACAATTACTATTAATCGTTTCCGAACCTATCACTTTTTCTGCATTAAAACAACTCCAATTTGAATTAAATTCGCTATATATTGATATTTGATAACATTTAGTAGGTTTATCAGTTTTTGAAAACAAAGCATCATTACAATATACTTCTATTGTATTATAATTAAGTTTTACAGTACATTTATTATTTAATATAGCTGATACATACCTTTCAAAATTTCTTAATTTTTCTTGTAGTTCTAATTGCTTTTTCTTTAACACTTCTTCTACTGCAATCAATGATACATAATTTTCATCTGTAGGTTTATCTAATAATTCATTATAATTAGCAATAGTATTTCTTAATTTATCTATTCTCATTTATGCTTACCTCTTCTAAAGTAATTATAAAATTTTTTAAATTATATGTAAAGATTTCGTTTTTAAAATAAAAGAAAAATAAAATTATCACAGTGAAACACTACCTTTTTGACATAAATACTTGAAATATAATTAAATTATGCTAAAATATATAATCAACAAGAAAGGGAAGATTTATTATGAATAGAAATTTAATTGAATTAAATGAAAATCAAGGTATAACTATTGATGAATATGGAAATTCAACTATAGTTAGTAAAGAACAAAATAATTGTAGTTTAAAAGAAATTTTAGAAAAAGAAAATCAATTAGAATTACTAAATGATGATTTAGATGCAGCAAATAGAGAATATAAGGAAACAAGATCAAATTTAAAATTGAGTAGATCATCTAACATTGGGACATTATTGGGTACAATTTTTATTGCTCTTATGTGTTTAAATGTTCCCACTGTAGCCATTAAATCAACGTTGATTTGTTGCGGTGGATTTGCATTATTTACTAAATCAATATTATCAACCGTTTGTGGACTAACAATATTTAATAAAAAAAGATTAAAAAAATTAAATCATAAAATATTTGAATTAGAAAATAAAATACCTGCATTAGAAAAAGAACTTATTAGCATTAAAGAAAAAATGAATTATACTACATTATCAACTGATTCTTCAAAAAAAGATTATCAAGAATTAGTACTTGATAATCTGTACACTCAAAGCAAGGAAAAAAACACAGGTAAAGTTAGAGTATTAAGATTAAGATAAGTAAATAATTGACAGGAGAAAAAATATGGAAAAGGTATTAAATATAAGATTAGAGGAATTTCCGACAGACCTATTAAGATTAGATGGTACACTTACACGAAAGTTGAATGGATATTTCTATAATGAGCAATTATTTTGGAACGATTGGGAAATATATCAAATTTTTAGAAAAACTGTATGCCATTCAAATGAACCATATGCAATTGGTGTTTGTATTGCTAATAATGTATATTATGCTACTTATAGAAATAATGAATATGGTGATGCTATATCAATTGAAATATTTGATGATTTTAAAACTGCCATAGAAACTGCTAAAAAAATGTATAGGTTATACTATCCTAGAGAAGTTGAAACTTGTAATAATAGTCAGAATGAAAATGGACAAGCAATAGATAATTTTCTAAAAACATTGAGGAGATAGTAATTGGTTAATTAAGGAAAAATGAAAAAAATATTAAAAATAAATTTACCTATTGAATCAACAAATAGTTTATCAAAATAAAAGAAACCAATTAGTAATTGAGATTGTCTCATATACTATATTCGATTTCTTTTTCTATACATACATTTTCATATTTGATATAGTTAATAGCACAATTTAATAACATATCATCTACAAATAATCATTATAATAATTTTGCTTAATTTTATGATATTTATTATTACTTATTCCCATATCATTTAGTGAACTATAAAATTCTTTGGTAGTTAGTGGTCTTGAATCATCTTTAGTAATAAATAATATATTACTATAATATTCATCAAAACTACCATGAAAATTTTTTTGTTCCATTTTATTAATTTTGTAGTATACTTGTATTAGTTAGTAGTTATTACTACCTATAAAATAAGAGAAAAAGGTTGTCCGACTTCAACCTTTATGGCTCCATTGAGATGAATCGAACCATCATTAATTTGATGGCTCTTTTTTTATGTTCTGTATATGCTTTCTTATGATTCATTTATGTCAATGATTGAAAATAAATCCTTATTGTTATTTAGTTCTTTTATATTTAGTACTACTCCTACTCCTAAAACATTGCCGCCAAGATCTATTACTGCTTTTTCTATTGCTCTGTGAGTATTACCGGTTGCATATATATCATCTAGAATATAAAAATTCTTACCTTGATAACTATCGTTTACTAATTTAGGAATTTCTAATGTGTCTTTACCATATTCTTTTATATAATCAAATGTTTTCTCAACTGTTGATGGTGGTAATTTTCCTTTCTTTCTAACCGAAATGAGACCTATACCTAATTTTGTGGCAACACAGGCTCCAAATAAAAAGCCTCTAGCTTCTGGTGCTATAATATAATCAATATTTTTATCTTTAAGTTCTTTTGTAAAAGCATTAGTAATTTTCTTTAATACATTTTTTTGAATTATCAATGGTGTAATATCAATGAATTCGATTCCTTTTGTAGGAAAATCTTTTTCGGTTCTAATATTAAGTTCACAATTTAAATTATTTTTTAAAATTTTCATTATACCCTCCACTAAATGGCGTCAAAATATCATAAATGATTGCTATTTATTTTCGGTAATAATATTTTTTACCTTTATATATATAATTATATCACATATATTAGTCAATATAATTATAATTTGTCTTTGTCTTAATAAGTCTGTCCTAATGCAAAAAGAATGAGTGTTGATTATAATATTTCTCAAGAAGGTTATAGTATGTATGAGTATGAATTTGAAAATCCAAAATATTTAATAATGGATGGAAAAACATATTCTTTAAAGATATTTATTTCTTTTTAGATTATGAAAAAAATGAAGATATAGAATATTATCTATATATTTATATTCCTAATGAAGATGATATTTTTGTAGGTGATTATAGAGAACTTAATTGTAATATTTATGATATAACATTTTTTGATGAAATTTTTGAAAAACAAGGAATAAAAATTCCAGAAGATGGAAAAATTATATTGTCTAGGCGAGAAATAGATGAGATATTAAGACAATATATATATAATGAAAATCAAAAAGTTACCTCAAAATAATTATATTTGTTTTAAATCGTTTATCTACTAAAAAAAGATGGCTTATTACTTTAAGTGAAATGATAAACTAAAAGTAGACACATAAAAAGAATGTGTTCTACTTTTCTTTTTGATATAATTAAAATAAGGAGATGATAAATATGAAAGGAAGACC
>CADAMI010000018.1 GCA_902788975.1 uncultured Erysipelotrichaceae bacterium
CCTTCAATTTCTTCTTTGTCCGCAGAAAATTGTAAAGGTTCTTTTGTAATTGGATCTACAAAACTATAACTTGTATATGGCAATGGTATTCCTAATGTTCTTAACTCATTAACATCTGCTGTTGCAATCGAACTACATCCACATGTTTCTGACATTCCGTGTCCTTTTGATAAATTAATTTTTGCTCCATGGGCATGCAAGAAATCATTAACCGCTTTTTCTTCTTCAGCCGACATATTCATACCACCGAAGCTCATAAATTTTAAGAAAGCTAGTGACTTACCTTTTAAATATGGGTCATTTAACATAGCAATATACCAAGTTGGAATACCAACGGATATAGCCGTTTTGTTCATACTAACGACTTTACCAAAGTTTTGAGTTTCTATTTCAGGTATTTGAATTAGATTTGTTCCATGTGATAATCCAGGATGAACAATGTTAGCTATTCCATAAGCAGCAAAATAAGGAAGTATATGTAATACTCTATCTCCTGGATCAAGTGGCGTTTTAATGCGATAGCTTTCATGAGCATAAGTATTTAAATTATCATGAGTTATTGGAACAGGTTTTGGTGTTCCACTCGTTCCTGATGTATGTGTTATAGCTACCATTTTATCTTTTTCATATGGCACGATTAATTCTTGTTCGTATTTAACATTTTTAACTAAGTCTTTATATTCGAGAATTTCTAAGATTGATGATTGCTTTGCTTGTTCATAAATTTTGCCAATTTGTTTATTTCTTTTCATCTTGGCATTAAATTTTTCTTTTCCATCAATCATTTTTCCTTGTTTAATATAATTCATAGTTGCTTTTAAATTCATGGAATCACTAGCCGATACAATAACTATTTTATCTATTCCCATTTCTTTTAGTTGCTTTTCAATTGGTTTAATCATTGCAAGATAGCATTGATCTAGAGCAACTATAAACTTACTTTTTTCTTTTTTAATAAGCGATAAAACTTTTTTTGCGCTAACTGTTGGATCTAAGCTTTCTGGTCTTGGATCAATATAATCAGCAACAGCTCCAATTTTTGATGTGCCATAGAATAGATAAGCAGTTTCAGGAATATTTGGCATCAAATACATAATTCTATCATTATCTTTTACGCCAATAGATTTTAATACTTTTGCAGCCGTAGATATATTATCATGCATTTTTGCATAACTTATTTCTCTTCCATAGTATGATATAGCTGTTAAATCATCAAATCCTTTTGAATGACTCTTCATATAATCATAAATAGTTTCTTGAGGAATAAGATCTTTTAAATCTGCTTCTTCATAATATTTTAACCATGGTTTATCTATTCCTGGATATCCAGTAGTCAGAACTGGACCCTGTATTTCACCAGTAGCAATTTTTCTTAGATATAAATCTCTTTGTCTTTTTTCTAGTTCAGTTAACTTACTTAGTTTTTCACTTAAAATGTTTAGTTGTTCATTTGTCATAATCTTTCCCCCTAACAAATGGCATATATTATATACCATATTGTATTTTTAACATTAAACAAACCCTATATTAACGTTTTAACGACCTATTTTGGGCATACTTTATGTTTTATAAGTATATTGTATCATATATGAAGAAATAAAAAAAGAATAAAATTAATTATTCTTCATTTTAAATCATATATTATACATTTTATTTGCTTTGTTCATCTAATCTACTATAGATTATTTGTAAATCGTTTATTTTATAATCGCCTTTTATCTCTGTTTCATTCCAAGTATATTCTGGTAAATCTAACATTGCCTTAATTTTCTTAGATGCATTAGGTAAGATTGGAGCAATCATGTTAGCAATATTAGCTATCATATACGTACATGTATATGTCGTATCATTAAAGGCTTCAATATTTTCTTTTACTTGATTCCATGGTTCGCGACTATCATAATACTTGTTAGCTAAGCCAACGTATTCGAATATTTCAGAAACGGCATTTCTAATTTCACCTTTTTCAAAGTAGTTACCTACTTTATCAAAAGTTTCTTTAGTGGTTTTAATAATTGATTCATCAATATTAGCTTCGGTAATTACACCATCAAATTTTTTATTAATAAATGATAAATTTCTATTTACAAAGTTTCCTAGCATACCTACTAAAAACTTGTTATGAGTAGTTATAATATCTTCGATAGAACAACTCATATCATTAGTTTCAGGTCCTTTAAATGAGAAATAGAATCTTAAGGTATCACTATCAAATTTTTCTAATAATTCATTAACAGTTATTAGGTTTCCTTTGGATTTACTCATTTTTTCTTGGTTTAAATTGACATAAGCTGATGATATTATATAATCTGGTAATCGATAATTGTTTTTAATAGCCATAATTAAAGCTGGATATATCGTTGTATGGAATGGGATGTTATCTTTTCCATGAACGTAGTATGTTAATAAATTAGGATTATCTTGCGACATAAATCTATCAAAATCAATACCTCTTTCATCAGCTACTTTTTTTCCAACTGATAGATATCCTAAAACGGCTTCAATCCATACATAAATTCTTTTATCTTCATATCCTTCAACAGGAACTGGTACACCCCAATCAAGTTGTCTTGTGGCAGCTCTGTCAACTAGTCCCATATTGATAAATTTTTGAGCTTCACCAACAGCATTCTTACGCCATCTATTTTTATTATCATCAATTAGTTTTTGAAGTCTTTCTTGGAATTCTGGTAATTTAAAATATAGATGTTTATTATTTTTTAAAGTTGTCTTTGTTCCGCATTCTTTACAATGTTTATCTAAAACTTCACTACTATCAAGTGAAGATCCACATGTATCACATTGATCACCAGTACTTTCTCCACCACAACGTGGACAAGTACCGACAATTTCTCTATCCGATAAAAACTTCTCACATTTTTCACAATAATCTTGTGCTTCTTCTTTTTCATAAATATAGCCGTTATCTAACATTTTTGTAAATTGTTTCATAACATATTCTTTATGATGGTCAGTCATTGTAGCAGAATATAGATCATATTCAAAACCAGCATTTTTAAATGTATTTGCAAACTCATTGTGATAATATTCGGCTATTTCACGTGGACTCTTATTTTCTTTTTTAGCTCTTTCAGTAATTGGTGTTCCATGACAATCTGATCCAGATACATAGATAACATTATCACCTTTTCCTCTAAAATATTTAGCAAGGATATCACCAGGTAATAAAGCTGCAAAATGACCAATATGTAAAAAATAATTAGCATATGGCCATGCTCCACCAATAAATATATCTCTTTTTTCCATATTATCCCTCTTCTCTCGTAATATTTTAACATATAAAAGATAAAAAGGCAATTTACTTTAATTGCCTTCAGACTAATGACTTAGTTTATCAATAGTTTGAAAAGAATAAAATTAATTATTCTTATTTTTTTAGTACTCTAGATATGTTTTGTTGTAACGGTTTGGTTAATTCTCCAGCATACATAATATCTATTTCATGTAATGCTCTTGTAATAGCAACATATAATAATTTCATATCTAGTCTATTATTTGATGAATAATTTTTTTCGCTTGCATCATTAATAATTACAGCATCAAATTCTAATCCTTTGGCTAATTGATTTGATATTGTACATATTCTATACTTATCTTCAGTCAAATCATCATTAATGGAAATGTTGGGTATGTTTAGGCCATTTTCTTTAAGCTCTTCATTAATATCTTGTGACATAGAATCAGATTTGCTGATTATAGCAATAGTTTTATAGCCTTTTTGTTTGTATTCTTCTACTTTTCTAATTATGTAGTTAGGAATCAACTCTTTTATTCCTATATCGGTATATTTAACTGGAGAACCATGTCTTACTACTAAATCTGATTTTTCCATATCAATGCTTTCAGCGACAGCATCTGCAGCATTTATAATTTCAGCGGTAGTTCGATAACTTTTTTTGAATTTAACTATCTCTCCATCATTATTAAACATTATGCTGTTTACTTGTTCCCAGTTATCGATTCCACGATAATCATATATTGATTGAGCTAAGTCTCCAAAGATACTAAATGTAGCATTCGGTAATATATTCTTTAATGTATAGAAATTAAATTCACCTAAATCTTGTGCTTCATCAATAACTACATGTCTAAGCATAGAGTATTTTCTATCCGGAGAAATAGAGCATTTAATATACATTAAGGCAGATAAATCTTCAAAATCATAATTATCTTTCCTTATATTTGTTAGGGTTTCTTTTTTTAGTAGTTTTAAATTATTATAATTATATAAATTAAAATCTTCAATTGATGAAATGAATAATTTATATAATTTAGTAGGACTTACTTTAGCTTTAGAAAAATATTTTCTAAGAGTCGCTTTACAATTCTTTTTTATTTCTTCGCGTTCTTTGGCAATAGTTGTTCTTAATTTGTTTCTTTCTTTAATGTCTTCAGTATTTTTAAATATTTCATAGGTGTAATCATCATATTTAGATATAATGGAACTATTATATTCATCAATGTGTTTACATAACCTTTCAATAGTTAATTCTATTTTATTCTCTAGGCTTGTATTAGACATTCTATTTATTTCATTGAATGTATTCATAATGATGTTTTTATCTAATACTGTAAAATTTCCTACTTTTAAATCATTGTATGTTATAGCATTAAAATATATCTCAATAAATTTATCAATCATATCCTTATATCTTAATGATGATTTAAATTTATCAATATCGTTATGATTTTTCCCAGATATACTATCATTTACTTTTTTATCTGAAGAATTAATATTAATTAATCCACCAACATATTCCTTAGCAAACAATTCAAAAGTTGATTGAGTTACTCCTGACACATCTAGTTCAGGTAAAACTGATTTAATATATTTTATAAATACTGGGTTAGGTCCAATTACTAAATATTGATTTTGGTTTATTTGATTCATGTAATTGTATACTAAATATGCAATTCTATGAAGTGCTACTGTTGTCTTTCCTGAACCTGCTACACCTTGTACTATTAAATTATCAAAAAAATTTTTTCTGATTACTTCATTTTGTTCTTTTTGAATTGTAGAAACAATGCTTTTTAATCTATTGTCATTATTATCATTTAAATATTTTTGGAGTAAAGCATCATTGGAAACTAAATCAACATCAAAGTATTTTAATAATTCTCCATGTTCAATTTCATATTGACGTTTCAATGTCATTTCTCCACTAATTGTACCTTCTGGAGCATCAAAACTACATTTACCAATTTCAGCATCATAATATAGTGAACTTATCGGAGCTCTCCAGTCAGTAACAACAATATTTGCGCTTTTACTTATTCCATTTTTTCCTATGTATATTGTATGTTTTTGATCGTCAGATTCATTAATGAAATCGACTCTAGCAAAATATGGTTTTTCTAGTGATGCTTTTAAATTATTAATATGAATTTTTTTTCTTTCTACAATTCGCCACAAGTCTTCTCTTTTACCATGGAAATTGTTATATAAATCATCTAGATCATCTTTTTCATATAAAAGAATATCTTTAATTATTTCTAAAGTATCTTTTAGTTTGTTTTTTTCTACAATTATTTTGTCCATGAATTTACCCCCAATAAATGTTCTTTTAAATGATATATCAGCAATTATTTGTTATTTTGTCTATTATATCAATTATTTTGTTTTCATCAACTTTTTCCCAATATTTATTATCAATATTCTTTTGGTTTTCTTTAATATTTTTAATATTTTCGGCAATTTCTTTTATGTCTGTTACATAAGTAATTTGATTATCTTCTTTTAATATACCTTTTATTTCTTTTGTTCCATATTTATTATCCAATATAAATGTTTTTAATCCAAATGCTATTCCTTCATATATACCAGTACTATAAATTCCTACTTGAGCAATTGAAATTGATTGATAATAATATATATCTTTTTCTCTATTGTTTATTATTTCGATGTTTGATTTTTTCAAACATTCATAATTGTTTCCGATTTCGTACGGATGCATTTTGTATATTATTTTATATTCGTTATCTTTTTTTAACAAATCAGCCAATTTACTCGCACTTTCACTTATATATTTACCTAAATTTGATTGTGAAATGAATAATATATTCTTTTTTTTCGCAATATTGTTTTTATATTCATTTATTTTACTTTTTAAAAATAAATTTCCTACGTAGTAAATGTTATTCTTTTTAATTGGCATATGTTCGGTATTTAACAATTTTTCTCCATAAGACAAAACATAATCTGGCACGCAATCATATTGTCTTGATAAATCACTATACTTTAAAAATATAGGATTCTCTTTTGTTACTATGCCGTGCTGAATTTCTATAATTGGAATGTTTTGTTCTTTAGCTATTTTATTTATTACAACTTTCGATGGAAAGGCATCGTAAAATTCTAATATAGCTTTTGGTTTTATTCTTTTTATTAATTTAACATATATTTTTTTAGTCAAAACTAAGTATAAAATTTTGTCTTCACCAACTTTAAATATATCAGTTAGATTACATTTAAATTCCTTTTCAATATCTTGTTCTAATTTATTTAATATTGCATGTAATTTTTTGTAATTTCTATTAAACGTTTTATAGAATATTTTTTTTATTTTGAAAATGAACTCTACAAAATCTAAATAACATATGTCTTCAGTTTTTATTGGTTCAAAATGTGATATATTACTTGATTTTGACAATGCCCAATATGGATCTTCAAATGTTGTACATGTATGATTTTTCTTTAATAAATCAATTAGCAAATCAGTATATATACAATAATATTCACCATTTTTTTGCTTTACCCTTCTTGGATTATTCAGAAAAACATAATCTCTATTTTTAATCAAAAATAATCTAATGCTATTTATTACATTGAATGATATATGTTTTTTTTTAGAAGAATTTTTTTGTGGAAACAATGGTTGTAAATTATTATAAATTTGTTCTATTTCAATAAAAACATAGGTTCTTAATATTTCCCATATTTTAAATGATTCAAATTCAATGTCAAAAAGATTATTTTTGGTTTCATATGTAAAAAATTCATTTAATAGATTATTTTTCATTCTTTATTGCCACTGGTTTTCCATCAATTATTTCATAATGCCTATCGTAAAACTTATCATAATACATTTTGAAAATTTCGTAACCTGAATCTATTCCAGTTCCTTCATTTAACATTTTTTCAAATTCTTTTATACTAAACCATTGAGCATTTTGAACTTCAGATGGTTCTAAAATTAATTCACTTATATTTATATTTTTTCTACATAACCAAACTTCTACAAAATCATTAATTCGCTTATTTGATCCTATAAATTCCAGCTCCTCTTTATTGACATTTATTCCAAGTTCCTCTCTTAGTTCTCTTATAGCACCATTTAGGCTTGTTTCTCCGCTTATTACTCCACCAGCTGTTGTTCCCCACATGTTTGGCATTTTTTTTGCTGTTGCTAGTCTTTGCTGCAATAGTATTTCTTCTCTATCATTTATTATCCATATAAAACATGATAATCTATATTCTCCATCTTCTAATTTTTTTCTTTCTTTTTGATAATTCATACTTTCATGTCTGTTATTGTATACATCTATTAATTCCATACGTAATCTCTCCATTCTTTGTTCTTTATATTACATTTTTAACTTTTTTTGAATTCTTTTTTCCACACTATTGCTATTAAAAGTCTCTTCACCTATTTCTGTTTCTATGTATTCTCTGCATAGAGGGCTAGGAATACTATAAGAACAATTTATGCAATTATTACATAGAGTATTTCCCAACTTATTTTCCAAGTGTTTCTTTCTTAGGGAAGTTATTATTTCATTATGCCATGCTTCTTTTAGTGTTGTCTTATTTAAATCGGCATAAACTAGATAATTTTCAAAATCAGTACAACAAGCTGTTAAAAAACCCTCACATGTTACATTAATTGTGTCAAAAACATAGTGGCATGGCACTACTCTATCAGCTTGTACTTTGTTGTTAGTATTTATACAAGATAATGTTTTATTTATTTCTGGCATCATCTGGTCCTTTTGTAAAAAAGCATCTATTTGGTATACCATGATCACCATGATTAATATAGCCATAATCTTTTAATAATTTTTCTATTTCAGATATTTTATCAAAACTTTTAATTACAATTAGAATATCAATAATTGGTTTAGCTTGTAATCCTTCAATTGAAGTACTACCAACATGTTCAATTTCGATAATCTTATCTTTTAAAATATCTTTTAAAAATTTTTCTTCTTTTTGATATTCTTTTTTCCAATTTTTATTATAAGCTTCTAATTTTACTATTCCTCTTTTTAGGGTCACGATATTCACCTCTATATTTATTATTTTTTTTCCAAATAATCTACTAATTTTTTATAAGAATCTAAACTCCAGAATTTCCATCTTTCTTCGTCTGGAAAGCAACCTAGTGTTTTTTCTTCGCCTTCTGGAATGAAGACAAAGTCCCAACTCCAGCCATATTCACCAGATTTTTCTTTGGCAATAGTACCTTTTGTGATACCTTCAAAAACAATTGGTTCTTCTCCAGGTACACAATAAGCAATAGATTCTTTAAAGTAAGCTTCTCTATCTTCAATACCTTCCATTAATGTTAATAAACCATCAACGCCAATGGTATCATCAGCATAATGAGTATATACTCCAGGGAAACCTTTTAGACTTTTAACAAATAAGCCTGAATCATTTTTTAATACTGGAACCCCTAATTTTTCAGCTGCCCATTTAGCAGAATATTTAGCGACTTCAGTAACATCATCAGCTTGTATTTCTGGAGTTTCCATTTTTACATTATCAATTTCATAACCAATTGGTTCTAATATTTGTCTAGCACTGGCTATTTTAGCCCAATTACCAGTAACATAAGTTATTTTATTCATTTTTATCACTCCTTATTTTATTATTTCATATATTAATTTATTATCTTCAATTTTCTTATCGGATATTTTAAAGATTGTGTTATCTATTTCAGTTATTTCTTTATTCGTATATAATGTCATAATGACATCACCTTCATTTATATAATCATTTATATTTTTTTTTACAATGATACCAGCGCTATAATCTATTTTATCTTCTTTATTTTTACGGCCAGCACCTAAGTTCATTGATAATATACCTAATTTGTAGGCATCTATATCAATAAGATATCCTTTTGTCATTGATTTTATTTCATATTTACCAGTTGCTTTAGGTAAATTGTTAATATCACCATGTTGTTTTGTTACTAATTCAACAAATTTATTATAGGCTTCACCATTATCTAAATTATTTAGTACTCTTTCTTTGGCTTCTTCATAGGTTATCTTTAACCCAAGAGATACCATATGACTGGATAATTCAATACATAAATCTCTCAAAGACCCTAATTTATGATTTTTTAAGATATCAATGGCTTCTTCCACTTCTAGAGAATTACCAATATTATTACCTAATGGGATATTCATATTAGTAAGAACACAGATAACTTCAATATTGTTATGTTTACCAATATCAATCATTAGATTAGATAATCTTTTAGCATCATCAATATTTTTGATTAAAGCGCCATTACCTACCTTAACATCAAGGACTAATTTTTTAGCGCCTAGAGCTATTTTTTTGCTCATAATAGATGATGCGATTAGGGGGATAGATTCAACTGTTCCAGTAACATCTCTTAGAGCATATATTTTTTTATCGGCTATGGCTATATTTTCTGTTTGACTAGTAATAGCAACGCCAATTTCATTTACTTGATTTAGAAAATCTTCTTCAGTTAGATTGACAGTAAATCCAGGAATTGATTCTAGTTTATCAATAGTTCCTCCGGTATGGCCTAAGCCTCTTCCGCTCATTTTGGCTACTTTGACACCGCAAGATGCAACAATGGGAGCAATGATTAGAGTTGTTTTATCACCGACACCACCGGTTGAATGCTTATCAACAACATTATCTCCAAGACTTGATAAATCTAATTTGTCACCTGACTCGGCCATATACTTAGTTAATGAATAGATTTCTTCATTAGTCATATCATTAAGTAATATAGCCATTAGTAATGATGACATTTGATAATCTTTTATTTCACCAGATAAATAATTATCTATTACATATTTAATTTCGTCATCAGTTAAAGTTTGTTTTAATCTTTTTTTATTAATTATTTCTATTATATTCATATTAACACCCTTTTACTCTTCTATTTTTTAATTATCTTTATAAGTTGATTTAAATAAATCTTTATCTTCATTGTCATTTTGTTCTAATACTTCAATCTTAGGTAAATCTTCTTTACTTGATAAACCAAAATAGTCTAAGAATTCATCAGTTGTTTTATATAAAATAGGATGACCTGGTTTATCACTTCTACCACATTCTTTAATTAACCCTTTAGCTAATAATCTTCTTACGACATATACAGAGTCGACTCCTCTAATCTCATCGATATCAAGTCTAGTTAGTGGTTCATTATAAGCAATTATTGCTAATGTTTCTAAGGCTTGATTAGATAGAGTATTGTTTTTAGGGTTTTCAAGTAATTTTTTAAAATATTCTTTGTGTTCTTCTTTAGTTGTCAATTTAAATGAATTACCTAAATAATTAATTCTTAAACCTCTATCTTGATCAATATAATCTTGTTTTAAGGATAGAATTAAACTTTTAGCTTCTTCAGTGTCTATTTCTAATATATCAGATACTTGATCAATAGTTAAGCCTTGATCTCCTTGGACATATAATAATCCTTCAATAATACCTTTCATTATTTCACCTTCAGTTCAATAGTTATATCTTTAAAGTTTGCATCTTGTTTTATTATTATTTCTTTCTCCTTAGTCATTTCTAAAATTGATAAGAAAGTTACAACAATAAGGCCTGTGTTTTTTTCTTCAAATAAATCAGTAAATAAAACTTTTTGTTTTTCTTTTAAAATATTTCTAATATTTCTTTTTCTTTCTTTTACACTATATTCTTTAGTAGTTATCTTCGTTGTAATGGGCTTTTCCCTGTCAATTCTTTCTAAGAATTTTTTAAATGCATCAACTAAGTCATCAACAGATGTATCAGTGTTATTAACAATTAATTCATCGACATAGTTACTAATTTTCTCAGGAGACTTGACATAGATGTTCTGTCTATCTTGTTCCATTTCTTTAAAGGTAGAAATCATATCTTTATATTTTTGATATTCAATCAATTTATTAATAAGATTTTCTTTAGATACGACTTCTTCATCTTCATCATTAGTTTCTTCTTCAGTTGGAGGTAATAATGACTTAGATTTTATTTCCATAAGTTCAGCGGCCATTACTAAGTATGAGGCAGCAACATTAATATTTAATTCTTCCATTTTATTAATATAATCTAGATATTGTTTAGTTATTTCATTTATTTCAATATCGACAATATCAATATTAGATTGTTTTATTAAATGAAGAAGTAAATCTAAAGGGCCTTCAAACTCATTTATTTTAATACTATAATCCATATATAACACCTAGTTTAATTATAGCAAAAATAAGGGTTTAAGTAAACTAAAAATCATCTAATACTTTATTTAGATGATTTCTTTTTATGATATGAATATACATGATAGTTACTACGACCAATATATGGAATTAGGCTATCTAGCAATTCATATGGATTAACATTCTCTGAACATGTCGCTATTTTTTCAAAATATGATAATAATTCTTTATCAATGCCAATATATTGTAAATATTCTAGATAATCATAAAACTCTTGGAGAGTAAAATTCTGAATATTATCACCATATAGAAAATTTAATATTACAATGATATAACAATATAAATCAGTATTTTCATCAGGAATAAAAGCGCCAGACATATCAGTTGAATACTTATGATAGCCATATTCATTGCTACATTCATTATTCTTCACATATTTATATACTTCATTTATAAATGATTTACTAGATAAATACTTACTGTTAAATATTCCATTACCATTTATTTTACATGAGTCAATATCAATTGCTTTGACATTATCATTCCCGTCTACAACAAAGTTGCTTTCATGTAAATCATTAATGTAAAAATCAGATACATTAGTATATTCTCTTCTTAATTTCATTTTCTCTAAAATCATACCTATTTGTTTTAAATAATTAATTTTTCTTTCGTTATCAATATCTCTTGATCTTAAGGCAGTTGATAAATTTATGGAATCAATTAAAGGCATAGTAAAACCTACTATCTCACCACCAACAGTAGCAATCTTTTCTGGAAATACGATTTCTTCAATATCAAGTTCTTCTTTATTATCAATTAATGAATTGATAGTTTGAAGTTTATTTCCAAATACTTTACCATTGGTTAGATATAATCTTTTCAATAGTTTTAACTGAGTAGTCCATCTATTCTTTATGGGTAAAACATATAATGTACCCTCAGTATTATAAACATAATTAGGTAATTCATAAGGAGTTAATGTTTCAAACCTTTTCTTAGTTAAACTAATTGTTTCCATATATTTTCCCTCGTTTTCGAGGAAATATGATAGCACATTTGTTTGTTTTAGTCAAATTTGATAAGAAAACGACTTATCATTTTATGATAAATCGTTTTGTATAATTAATATTATTTTATTTTGTTAAAACTAGTTTTTTGGCTTTTGTATTTTTGGCTTCAGTTATTTTTTCATATATTTTATCTAATGATTGAATTTTTAATATATCTCTTATATCCATATTATCATATGATCTAAATTGGCTGTTTAATGCATAGCTTGGCGTAACTAACCTATCATTATTGAACAATCCAAATGCATCCTTATCCTCGTAATAAGCTTCACAATAATATGGGTCTCTGTGATATACACTTTGATTATATACTCTTGCCTTACAATTATTAATCTTTAAAAAATCATAACCTATATAGGACAAACCAGCGATATTTGAATTTGTTATATCGAAAGAAGTTAGTTTTAATAGCGTATCTTGATCAATTAAAAATAACATATCCTTATTATTTCCTGATAATTCTTTCGCTATTATGTATTCATCTGTTTTAAATAGTCCAAACAAATCAGCAATTTGTTTTTTATAGCAATCTGAATCAAAATAATATTGCTTGAAACATGCTTTTTCCCCATTATATTCCTTGTTTGCTTTCATAAGTAAAATACTATATGCATTATAACTTGATAATAATTGATATAATTCTTTAGCTCTTTTTGCCTCTTCCTGATCTCTTTTAATTTCTTGTTCTAAATCTAATAATTTTTCCATATTATTTTCCTTTCTTTTTTTTACTAATTGTGTTCCTTTATCTTTTCATTTTATCTTTCTTGTTAATTTTAGTTCTTTTTCTTCTTCAAAAAAATTAGAAAATCCTGGAATTAGAAGAAAATTTTCTGGATCTAATTTTCCAATAACAATTCTTTCAGTCTTTCTCCATTTTTTCGTTAATTCTTCAACTGGTATTTCATAATCTATTTTCGATTCGTCTTCATAAAAATTAGTATTTAAACCTACATTTATTATTCGTATACAATGTTCGACCGTAATTCTATATTGACATATCATTGCTAAAATATCCGGATTTCCTTTTAATTCAATAATTGTTCCAATTCCATATGGAACTTCAATAGTTTCTTTTCTATTAGGATCAAAATCAGTGTATGAATCTCTACTATTAATCATAATAAAACCTCCTTATTTATTATTATTTATCATAAGTTGTGGATACCTTTTTGGTTCTATATTATTTAAATTTAACCCCAATTTTCTGCTATTTTTTAATAAATCATCATATTCTTTTAAGTAATCATCTATATTCTTTTTAACTTCAATTTCAATAAAATATCCTAAGTTATCAACTTTATCTAACGAAACTTCATATTTGTCTAAATAAGAATAATTTTTTCTGTTTTTATTTACTACAATAATCTTCTTTAATCCAATAGCACCAAATATCTTTTCTAAGTTATCGTTATTATCTATTTCTACTTCATATTCATCACAATACATTTTGTTATTTATATTTTTATAAGTCACTATTTTTTTATTACCACTTACTCTAATTCTTAACCACTTATTCATATCAGCATTCAAGTAATCTGATTGATAGTATATATCACATTGGTTACTTTCTAATAAAAATTTCCCTTTTTCTTCCATAATTTCACTTAAGTTATTATATTCATCTTTGGTCAATTTAACTTTAATTTCCATTTCAACACTATCTTTGGAATTATCGCCATATAGTAAATAACTAGCGCTGCATTCTAAGACTTCAGATAACTTAATAATCATTTCCAAACTTGGTTCGGTTCTATTTGATTCCCAACTAGAAATAGTTTTATCAGTTACATATAATTTCGAAGCTAACTCATCTTGGGTAATATTTTTGCCTTTTCTAAGTTTACTGATTCTTTCACCATAATTCATACCTTTTCCCTCCTTACAAATAAATTATAACATAAGTATTATATTTTATTTCTCTACATTTTGTAGAGTCATTTCATTAAAAAGTTGGTGCAAAAAAAGAACAGTATTGTTCTATTTTTGACAATTTGGACAATAATATGTTCCTCTGGTATTAACAACAATCTTTACTATTTTAGTTTTACAATTAGGGCATTCTTCATCTTTTTTACCATGAACCAACAGTTCTTGTTGAAATCTGCCGGTAATACCATCAACAGCCGTATAGGTATGAATGGTAGTTCCACCCATTTTAATAGCTTTTTCTAGAATAGTTTTAGTATTATTAATAATATCTTGTAAATTTATATCTGTTAAATCACACCCATTAGTTTTTGGGTTTATTCTTGATGCGAATAATATTTCATCAGCATAGATATTACCAATACCTGTTATTATTTCTTGATCTAATAGTAATGTTTTAATAGCTTTTTTCTTATTTAATTTATCTTTTAAATAATCAACTGTTAAGTCTTTATCCCATGGTTCTTTACCTAATTTAGATACCGGGCTATTATATAGTTCATCTTTTTTAACAAGATGCATTTTACCAAATTTTCGGGTATCATTATATCTTAATTCTTCTTTATTATCTAGGGTAAAGATTACATGATCGTGTTTCGATAATGGTTCTTCTGGATTTTTAATAAAATATTTCCCTTCCATACGTAAATGGCTAGTCAAGTAATAGTCATCTAGAATAAACATTAAGAATTTACCCCTTCTTTTGATATCGTTAATAGTTTGATTTTCAATTTCTTTAATAAATTCTTTAGTACTTGGATAAGCAATAATACCATCCCATCTAACAATACATTTAGTAATTTTTTTACCTTTAACTTTTTTTAATAAGCCATTTTTAACAGTTTCTACTTCAGGTAGTTCTGGCATAATACTTCACCTACTTTGCATCGTACCAATTAGTACCAGTTTCGATATCAACAACTAGTGGTACGGATAATTCTATGGTATTTTCCATAATATTTTTTACGATTTCTTTTACTTTTTCTAACTCATTATTTTTTACATTAAATATTAATTCATCATGTACTTGGAGTAACATGGTACTTTCTAAATTTTCTTTAGTAAATGCATTATCAATTTCAATCATGGCTTTCTTTAAGATATCAGCACTACTTCCTTGTATTGGAGTATTTAGGGCCATACGTTCTCCCATGCTTCGTTGCATGTAATTAGAACTTGATAATTCTTCGATAGTTCTCTTCCTGTTCATAATAGTTAAGACATAACCATTTTTATGGGCTTCTTCAATTTCCTTATTCATATAATCTTTAATACCAGGATATGTTTCAAAATATGTTTCAATAAACTTTTTGGCTTCTTTTGGAGAGATACCAATATCTTCAGCAAGGCCAAATGGACTTATACCATAAAGGATACCAAAGTTGACAGCTTTTGCTTGACGACGCATATCTTTCGTAACATTCTCCTCAGTTACTTTGAAGATATCCATAGCTGTTTTAGTGTGAATATCCATATTGTTTTTAAAAGCATTAATAAGTTCATCTACTTTAGCTAAATGAGCAAATATACGTAATTCTATTTGAGAATAGTCGGATGATAAGATTAATGAATTATCTTCTGGAATGAAGGCTTTTCTGATTAATTTACCAAATTCGTTTCTAACAGGAATGTTTTGAAGATTTGGTTCTATTGAAGATAATCTACCTGTTCTAGTTAATGCTTGGGTATATATTGTATGTATTTTACCATCATCAGCGACAGTATTTAAGATACCTTCTAGATATGTTGTATATAGTTTATTTAATAATCTATATTCAAGAATTAATCTAACTATTGGGTATTCGATTAGTTTTCCTAAAACATTCGCATCAGTTACATAACCTGTTTTGTTTTTTTTGGCATGAGGTAATTTTAATTCATCGAATAGGATTTCTCCTAACTGTTTTGGACTTGATATATTAAATTCTTTCCCAGCTAAGTTATATATTTTACTGCTTACATCATCTATTTTTTCTTTAATATCTGTTTTCATTTCTTCAAGAATAGATTTATCAACCCTAATACCATTTAATTCCATTTTAGCTAAAACTGTTGATAAAGGTAATTCGATGTTTTGATATAGTTCTAAAACATTATTATCTTTCATCTTTGTTAATAATTCGTCATATGTGTTATAGATAAATGAAGAGATACTTACACTTCTTTTAATATATTCTTCACTATTAAATATTATTTTTTTATCATAAATAGGTATATTATAATTTAAGCTATTAGCAAGATAAGCTGGATCATCTTTGACAGAATAATTTAAGAGGTAGCCAGCTAACATTGTATCCATGATACATTTAGGAATATACATGTTTCTTCTTTTTAGACTAGAATATACTTTTTTATAATTATAGGTATAGATATTTATATCTTTTAGAAAGTCGGTATTAGTTAAATCTTCCCCTTTAATATAGATATGAGTATTCTCATTATAAAGAGATAAACCTACGATATTAGCATTATGATAGTTATCATTATCTAATTCTAAATTAATAGCAACTGGGCTTGTTAGTTTTATATCATTTATATTAGTTATGATCTGATAATCAATAGATTTATTTTCTATAGGCTTATTTGATTTTCTTAAGAATGAATGAAAATCTAAATCATTATAGATATTTATTAAATCTTCAGTTGCTTCACCAGTATATTTAATATTATTAAAATCTGTGTCAATTGGTACTTCTCTATAGATAGTAGCAATATCATATGACATATAGGCATTATCTTTATCATTTGCTAGTTTATCATGAACAGCGCCTTTTATACTATCAAGATTATTATATACACCATCTAGGGAACCATATTGTTGTAATAATTTGATAGCTGTTTTTTCACCTATTCCTTTGACACCAGGAATATTATCAGAAGCATCGCCCATTAATGATTTTAAGTCAATCATTTTAATTGGTTCTAAACCATATGTATCAAAGAATACTTGTTTATTCATACGAATATAATCTTTAGGTTTTAATAATTTTACTTCAACATCATCTGATATAAGTTGCAATAAATCCTTATCACTACTTATAATTGTTGCTGTAAAGTCATCATTCTCATCTACTTTTTTAGCAAATGTGCCAATAATATCATCGGCTTCATAGCCTTGTAATTCAAAGTATTTAATACCTTGGGCAGTTAATATTTTTTTAGCAATTGGAAATTGTTTTTTTAAATCGTCAGGAGTTTCATCTCTTTTACCTTTGTAATAATCATATTTTTCATGACGAAATGTTTTACCAATATCAAAAGCCACCATAATATATTCTGGTTTTTCTTCATCAATTATTTTATGCATCATGTTGACAAAGCCATATAAAGCATTAGTTGGAAAGCCTTCTTTATTAGTCATCATACTACCGGAATATAAAGTAGCATAGAAACTACGAAACATTAAATTATTGCCATCTACGAGAATTACTTTTTTCACTTATATCACCTACATATATCATATCATAAAATAATACTTAGATAAAAGAAAAAACTCTACAAATGTAGAATTTATCTTATTACATATGGATTTTCAAATGAACCATCACCACTAGTTAAGAACATTCGTGATTTTAGATATACGACTGGTCTTATATTTAGTTTTGATGAAACAGCATTATCTTCAATGGTATTACCAACAGAATAAATAGTGTTATTATCAGGAGTAATTATTTCTTCAGTTGTTTTATCTTTATATGGTTCAATGTATTTTATGGATGTTGTCCATTCGTTAATTTGGTTATTTTTATTTAACCAATTATTTTTAAGACATTCATCATTATAATTTTTTATTTCTCTATTTTCACAAATTGAGGCATTTAGATAATCTGATAGATTCATAAGAGTAATATTTGATTTAATATTATTATTATATAATTTTATATCATTGGTTTTGGTAGTTAAATCAGTTATGTTTTCTTGTTTAAATGATATTTCTTTTAGATAATTATCGTTTAGTTTATATTCATCAGTAAAATATTTATTAATAGATGATTTATCCCATTCTTGATTATTATCACTATATTTATCATTTAATAAATAATCTTCTTTTATTATTTTGGTTAAATATTTATTTTCTTCAGTATCATAGATAAAGCCAATAATACGCCATAATTCACATGTATTAGTATCCAATTCATTAACACAGTTAAAATAGATAAAGTTATTAGGATTATCACCATAGAAATAATAATCATTATTTATTTTTCTTAAGCCAATATCGCCTGATAAATAACCTGATAATATATTATATTTAGTTATTTTATAACTATCTTCTTCTTTAGTTATATCTATTATATTATAAAGAAGATTACATTCATTACTATCAAGGCAGGTGTAATAATTTTTATAATCTAATATTTTATCAATAGTAATTTCCTCTGGATCTGTTAAGGTAAATAATTCATCTTTATAAGTGAATTCTTTTGAGACGTAAAGTTTTTCATTTGATAATATTATGTCTTCTTCAATATCTTTATATGTTAAATAGCCTTCTTCGTTATTTGTTGGTTGAGTATTATTTATAACATTGTCTGTTAATACTTTGGGATTATCTATTGTGTTTGTTATAATTAGTTTATCGCTTTCAATATTTAATTCACATGTTTCTTTGTTTTCAGCATTAGCTAAGCCAATGTTTACTTTAACATCTTGATTATTGTCATTGATTATTATTAGATTTATTCTTCGGTTGGATACAGATGATAATGTGCTACTTGTAGTAATTGATTCATTGGTATTTTCATATATTTTTATTCTAGATGAATCAATATTTTTAGTGGCTATAGTATACCAAATACTATAACAGATATCATAATTATAATTATTATATATATCGATATCGGTAGTTATATATGAATTAGCTGGAACATTTACTTGCTGGTATTCATAACTATCTAGCAATATAGATAAATTGCTAGGCGTATGAATACTAACAATATCTGAACTTTCACTTTCTAAAGTAAAAATTGAGTAAGTTGAATAAATTGATAATGTTATAATTCCAAAAACAATGATCATTAGTAAGTAAATCTGTTTTGTTGGCAATTTATTCATACTTTCATCTCCTTTTTTAATATCTTATTTGTTTAGCGGTAGCATTTATGCGACCAATAACGGCTGAACCCATTTCAGCATTTTGATTATAATCGGTACTTAACCACCATATTATAATAGTATAATATGCGGTTTCGCCGTGCCCTAGGAAAATATTATTAGCTAAATTAATATTTCCTGATTTCGGAACATTACCAGTTGCTAACTGCATTCCTTCATTATTATATACATTATACTTTAAAACATTCTCTGGAAACTCATTCGTAGTAATTTCCATATCGATAGAAATTGTTTGATCAAGAGTTCCGGTACTAGTAATACCAAAGTGATTACGGTATACTTTATCATAAGTATTATAGTCGACACTTTTTATTGGAAATAGAATTGGTTCGGTAATATATTTACCATCAATATAGTTTATTTGTAGCGTTCCTGTGTACAGAACGGTTCCTTCTTTTTTTTGACTACCAACAAGTTTAAAGTATGCAAAAGTTGCTCCAATAATCATGGTAATAAGGGTTAGAATTAGAACAATAATATAAAATAATTGTTTTTTTTCGTTACTACTTTCTATCATCATTATCACCTATTATAATAATACAATAGAAGGTTAAAAAAAGCAAGATTAATTGCTTTTTTTGCTATCTATTTTTTACCATCAAGAATAGTTGTAAAATCATCCGTAGCTGTTACATATATGGTTCCTTCATATTTTTTACCTTGGTCTATGTTTTGATTTTTGTTGTTTTCGTCAATAAATACGACTATATCATACACTTGTTGAGTGGTACCAATAATTCTATTTTTTAATGATGCATTATTATTGTATCCAAATATTGAATTAATGGCTTTAGGGGTTAAGTTGTATTTTTTATTATCGCCTGTACCAGTGTAGCAATCATCATTTTTATTATCATTTCTGTTAGAACATTTAGCAAGTTTTAAGTACTCTTTATTGTTTTCAAGTTTTAGCCAAGTATTATTATTGACATCTCTAACTGCAAAGGCTAGATAAGTAAATTCATTGTCTTCAGTATTTAGTGTGGCATAAGTTTCAACATCAATATCACTTACAACGGAAAAGCGATAGACACTACATACTTGCTGGCCTTTAGAATCAATACATAAATTACTACTTGGGGTACTATCAACACTACTATTTGATATGTGAGTTTGATATACATTCTTAACGACATCTAACGTAGCTGGTATTAATTCATCGGCTTGAGCAGTGACTTGTTTGCTATCATCATATATTATATTAATAATAGCAGATCTCGCTTTAACATCATCATCTTTACTGCTTGTACGATATGAAAAATAAGCTAGTGAAGTTCCTACTAAAGCAACGATCAATGTTGCAACAATTAAAACTGCATAAAATATATTTCTACTCTTTTTATCCATATGTTCCACTCTCTTTATTTATATATTTATGATATCATTAACTAACTTTATTTGCAAGATTTTTATTTTATTTAATTATTATTTTTGATATAATAAATATGGTGATTGAAATGGATTGTATATTTTGTAAAATTGTAAAGGGAGAAATTCCATCTTATAAGGTATATGAAGATGATAAAATAATGGCTTTTCTAGATATTAATCCTT
>CADAMI010000019.1 GCA_902788975.1 uncultured Erysipelotrichaceae bacterium
ATTATCACAAGTAGATGATGATAACCTAGAAAAAGTAAGAAACTTTGTTACAGGACTAGGAGCAGAGTTTGGAGCAATTTTTGATGCTTTATGGACACACGGCGATGAAAATAAATTAGAACGAATAGCGGAGGCAAAACTTGCCGAAATGCCAGAAGGTGGTATGAGAAGATAATGGATATAAATGCTATTAAAAGAAAAATGCTTGTTAAATATCCTTTTTTTGGAAGTGTTGTAGCAAATGTAGCGTATAAAGAGAATAAAGATATACCAACAGCAGGAACTGATGGAGAAACAATATATTATAATCCTGATTATTTAGAAAGTTTAAGCATTGAAGAACAGACCTTTGTATTTGCTCATGAAGTATGTCATATTGCTTTTAATCACATATTAAGAAGTGAAGGAAAGGATCCTAAATTATGGAATATTGCTACTGATGGCGTTATTAATCAATTTCTAAAACGAGATGGATTAAAAATGGCAAAAGGTGGAGTTGATATATCAGAAGCTATAAACTATGATGCTGAACAATTATATGATAAATTATTAAAAGAAAAGAAACAAAGCCAGCAACAAAAAGATGGACAGGATAATAGTCAAAGTGGGCAAGGCAATCAACAACAATCACAATCTCAACAACAAAGTGGTGGCGGATCTGGCGAAGATTCACAGGAAGAAGAAAAGAAACAAGATGTTGGACATGATACTCACAGTATGTGGGAGCAAGCAGTTAAAAAGCATAAAGAGCAACAGGAAAAATCTGATAAAAAAGAAAGTTTGTTAGATAAACTTCTAGGGAAAGATAACAAAGAAAATAGTGAACTTGAAAAGAAACAAAAAGAACTTGAAAACATGGGCGAAAAAGATGCTTTTAAGAAAAATCTTGAAGATAAGAAAAAACAACTTGAAGAATTAAAAGAGGCAATTTCTAAACAAGCATCACAAGCAGGAACTTCAACAAATAGAGATATTAGAACGGTCAATGATATTGGTACTGCAAAACCAATAGTTGATTGGCGATATGTTTTAAGAGAGGCAATTAAGTATGATGTTGATTGGTCATATAAAAATGCTACATTAGAAGATGGTGTAGTAGTTGCTAATTTAGAGGAACAACCAATGCCAGAAACCGAAATTGTTTTAGATACAAGTGGCTCAATAAATGAAATTTTATTAAAGAACTTTTTAAGAGAATGTAAAAATATATTAAAACATACAAAGTTAAAAGTAGGATGTTTTGATACAGAATTTTATGGATTTCATGAAATAAGAACAGAAGAGGATATAGAGAAAATGCGATTTGAAGGTGGAGGAGGTACTAACTTTAATGTCGCAGTAGGTGCTTTTTCAAGACGAGTAGAAAATAAAATTATATTTACTGATGGTGAAGCTTCAATGCCAAATATGCCACTTGATGCAATATGGATAGTATTTGGTGGCGAAAGAATTAATCCAAAAGGTGGTAGAGTAATTCATATTACTCCTGAACAACTAGATAGATTATATTCTTATGAAGTTGAAAGTGAAACAAAAGGTAAATCAAGATAATTAAGATTTGGAATTTTTGTTCTGAATCTTTTTTATTAAAATGCCATATTTTAAGGGAAATCAGTGCTTTTATGTTATAATGCCACTATAATGATTATTATTATATATTTTGGCAAAATATATATAGATGAAAAATATAATTAAATCAAAATATTATATAAATAATAGTAATTCTTATTATGATATTTCTAATTATTTAGATGAAGATTGAATGAGATTGGAATAGAAGATAAACAAATAATAAATATAAATTTATTAAAGTTTAAAAAAGATTTATAACTTGATTAATTTTACTTTTAACAACTTTTATGATACTATACAAAGCCGAGTTGGGTGGAATTATAATGGGGTTTATAAATAAAATAAAATCATTCTTTTTTAATGAACAAGAAATAGGTATCATTAATATTGGCGATTTAATGCAAATACCTGGTAGAGATTATTTTAAAGATAATAATTGCGCATTAGCCTTAATTGATAAGTATAAAGAAGAATATTATAATATATTAAAAGTAAAAAGAACTATTTATAGTAAAGATCTATCACTTGATGACTTACAAAGCGAAATGCTTATGAATATCGATTTAGTACTATCCATTGTTGGTAAGCATGGTAGTTTATATGATGAAATTAAAAAGACTAAACTTAAGAATATGATAGATATGATTAAATTGAGGTTATATCTAAATACAATCGAAGAGATGGAAAAGGAAACAATTATTAGATTAATTGACTTAAAAGAACTTGAAAAAGGAAGAAAAGTACCCCATACAAATCGTAATGCCTTAAAAGAAGAAATTAATATCCTAACAACTAATTTAATAATCTTTATTAATCAAAAAAAAGCCATAAATATTGAAACTAATACATATTTAGCTAATATTGTCATAGATGATAATGGCAATGAAGATATTGATGAAGAATTATCCAGTTTAATAAAATTAACTAATGAAGAAAAATATAGTATAATAAAGAAGTATATCAATAATAAATATCCATTATTTAAAAAAATAGATATAACTAATATTAATTTTAATAATATGTGGGATATTTTAGATAGATATAAGCAAAAATATGGATATGAATTTATTTTATCTCCACTAGAATAATTTAATAAAATAGTATAATCTATGTTATAATTATTTATGAAATTTGGCGTTCCAAGTGCTTGGATAGGATTTTTTAAATAAGTGTCGCGAATTTGTCGCAAGTTGTGTATGATTTAATTTTAAATAATTAGAAAATCTGTTCAAATTTAAAATTTTAGAATTGATAATTCTAATAGATTTTTAAGTAATTATAAGAGTTTTAAAATAATCAAATGGTATTTGAAATTCTGACTAAGTTTCTCCTAAGCGATAGGTCGTTGGTTCGATTCCAATCGGGGACGCCATTTTTTTATTTATTTAATCTTTATTTAATAAAAATAGATTATTTTATATTCGAGGTGGGAAAATGAGAATATTAGTAGTTGAAGATGAATATTCGTTAGCAGAAATAGTTGCTAATCGTTTAAAGAAAGAAAAATATCTTGTCGATATATCATTAGATGGTGAAGATGGTTTATATAATGCATTAAATGACATTTATGATTTAATTATTTTGGATATAATGTTACCTAAGGTAAATGGCATTGAAATATTAAAACAAATTAAAGAAAACAATATAAAAGCAAAAGTTATTATGTTGACTGCTAAAAGTGAGTTAGATGATAAATTGTTAGGTTTTAACGAGGGAGCTAATGATTATGTAACAAAACCATTTCATATTGATGAACTAATAGCTAGAGTAAATGCACAACTTAGAATTAATAAAAAAAGTAATGAAGATACAATTGAATTTGGCGATATTAAACTTGATTTAAAAAATTCTAACTTGATAAAAAAGGATACCTTAGAAAAAATTAATATTATTAATAAAGAATTTCAGTTATTGGAATATTTTATTAATAATCCTAATCAAATATTATCTAAAGATTTAATATATGATAAAGTATGGGGAATGGACAATGATTCTTTTTCCAATAATTTAGAAGCATATCTTTCATTTATAAGAAAGAAATTAAAAATTCTAGGTTCTAAAGTGACAATTAAATCTATTCGTAATTTAGGATATCGTATGGAGGTGTCAAATGAAGAAACTAACTAAGAAAACTTTTATAACTATTTTTTCAATTATTTCTTCATTTCTAATTATTAGTTTGATTTTTATAAATGTAGAGAATTATAAAAGAGAATATGAAAACATTAAAAGAAATTTAACAACTATTAGTCCAGCATTTAGACCAAATGGGAGAAAAGAACCAGAATTAGATAAAATGATGATTATGGATTACGAAGTTTATACCATAAGAATAAATAATAATCATATTGAAAATATTATTAGTCATGGTAATAAAACGAACTTTGATATAGATAATATTTCTCAAATTATATTAGAAAATAATGGAGAGGATACTTTAAGAATTGGTAATTTATATAATAATAAATATGCTTATAATTTAAAATATAATGATATTTTAACAGTTATAAATACTAAGGATATTAATACAAAATTGATGAATTTATTAGTAGTATCATTGATTATTTTTTCTTTAGGAGAAACTATTATCTATTATTTATCTAAAAAGATAACTACTTGGATTACTAAACCGGCAATTGACTCCTTTAGTAAACAAAAAGAATTTATTGAAGATGCATCACATGAACTAAAAACACCGTTAGCAATTATTATGGCTTCATCTGATGAACTTATAAATGATAAGAAAAATCAAAAATATATTGATAATATTAAGTATGAAACCGAAAGAATGAATAAATTAATTACCAGTTTGTTAGATTTATCTAAATTAGAAAATGGTGTTACTAAAGTAACATATCAAGATGAAAATATTTCTAAAATAGTGAAAAAAGTAGCTTTAACATTTGAAAGTATTGCTTATGAAGAAAAAATAAAAATAGTATCTAATATAGAAGAAAATATTGTTTTTAAATGTAATAAAGATGAAATCGAAAGATTAGTATCAATTATATTGGACAATGCAATTAAACATAGTTATCAAGAAAGTATTATTAATATTGAATTACATAAAATAAAAAATAATATCAATATTGAAATAACAAATACTGGAGATAATATTAAACCTGGTGATGAAGAAAAAATATTTGAAAGATTTTACCGAGCTGATAAATCAAGAAATCGTAACGCGAATCGATATGGACTTGGGTTAGCAATTGCTAAAAATATTGTAATTAATCATAATGGAGTAATAAGTGCAACTTCAAATAATAGTCGTACAACATTTAAAATAATTTTAAAAAAATAAAGAACATTAAATTATTTAATGTTCTTTTAATATTTCTTTCATATAATAAACTTGTAAATGAAAAAAGGAGGAAAAAATATGTATGATAATATATTTAGAAGAGTAGAACAAAAATATATAATTAATAAATATCAAATGGATGAATTACTTAAAAGAATAGATAATTACATCGAAAAAGATGAATATTATCAAAGTAAAATAAGTAATATCTATTTTGATAATGATAATAATGATTTGTTAATTGAATCATTAGAAAAACCTAATTTTAAAGTAAAAGTAAGACTTAGAAGTTATAATACACCGACTATGAATGATTATGTTTTTTTAGAAATTAAAGATAAGGTTAATGGGATAGTTGGTAAACGAAGAATAAAATTGACTTTAAAAGAATTTTATGAATATATAAATGATCATAAAATTAAAAATACGCAAATTATGAAGGAATTAGATTATTATTTTAAACTATTTAATCTTAAACCATCTATTTTTGTTGCATATGATAGATTGTCTTATAAAGAAAAAAATAATAAAGGATTAAGAATTACTATTGATTCTAATTTAAGAAGTAGATATGATGATTTAAAATTAGAGTCAGGTAATTTTGGCAATAATTATTTTAATGACGAATTATACATTATGGAAATAAAAGTATTAGATGCTATTCCATTATGGTTAGTTGGTAATTTATCTGATTTAAAAATATATCCAACATCTTTCTCAAAAGTAGGAAGTATATATACGAATAATAAAAGGAGTGAAGTTTTATGTTAATAAATATTTTAGAAAATATAAATATATATACCATTTTAATTTCAATAGGGGTATCAATCGTTTTAGGATTAATGATTGCTTTAACTCATAAAGCAACATCTAAGTATAATAAAAATTTTTTATCAACTATCACATTATTACCACTTTTAGTAACTTGTATTATTCTAGTTGTTAATGGTAATTTGGGAATGAGTGTAGCGGTTGCTGGAACATTTGGGTTAGTAAGATTTAGAAGCATCGCTGGAACAAGCAAAGAAATATTAAGTGTTTTCTTTGCAATGGCTATAGGTTTAACGATTGGGGCTGGTTATGCAATTTTAGCAAGTATTATTACTATTATTGGATGTTTAATGATATTACTACTTGATAAATCTACAATATTTGATAAAAATAAAAATGAAAAATATTTAAAAATAACTATTCCTGAGAATCTTGATTATACGGAAGTGTTCACTGATATATTAAATAAATATACCCTTAAATACTCATTAGAACAAGTTAAAACAACTAATTTAGGTAGTATGTTTGAATTAAAATATAATGTTATATTAAATAATAATATTAATGAAAAAGCATTTATTGATGAATTACGTGTTAAAAATGGTAATTTAAAAATTTCTTTAACTGAACCAATAAATGGAGAGGAGTTATAAAAATGAAAAATAAGAAATTAATAATTATATTAATAAGTCTTTTAATAATTTTATCTATTGGAATATACTTTGTATTTAATAAAAGTATAAATACTAATAATACTAGTGTAACATCAATTATTAAGAGTGAAATTGAAAATATTGATTGGTCTTCATATGATAGTGAAGAAATTACTTTAACAAAAAGTGTTGAAATAACTAAAGAGGGAGTATACCAGTTAACTGGAACAATTACTGATGGGTATATTTATATAAGTACCGACGGAAATGTAAAGTTAATATTAAATAATGTAACGATTACTAATAGTAGTGGACCAGCTATTTATGTTGAGAATGCTAAGAATGTAGAAATTAGCACAGTAAGTGATACATCTAATACTTTAACAGATGGGGCTAGTTATAAAAATTATGATGAAGATGTAAACGGCTGTATCTTTAGTAAAGATGATCTAATCTTATCAGGAGAAGGTACGTTAAAAGTAATAGGTAATTATGAAGATGGTATTGTTTCTAAAGATGATTTAGAAATAAATAGTGGGACATATATAATTGACGCTAAAAACAATGGAATAAAAGGTAAAGATTCAGTAACAATAGAGAATGGTACTTTTACAATTAGTTCATTAGGAGATGCAATTGTAGCAACAAATGATACTGATGATACAAAAGGATATATACTAATTAATAATGGTAATTTTAATATTAAAACAACAGGTAACACTAATTCTGTATCAGCAAAAGGTATTAAAGCAGTAACTCAAATTGAAATTAATGGTGGAACATTTGAAATTAATACTACTGATGATGGAATACATACTGATGGTAATATAGTTATTAATAATGGAAATATTACAATTAATAGTAAAGATGATGGTATTCATGCTGATGGTTTAATTGAAATAGATAATGGGACATTTAATATTACAGCAGCTGAGGGTATTGAGGCGACTTATGTTAAAATAAATGATGGTAACATTGATATTAGTGCTAGTGATGATGGTATTAACGCCGGAAGAAAATCAACTAATTATGAGGTAACTATTGAAATAAATGGAGGAAATATTACTATAAAGATGGGCCAAGGTGATACTGATGGAATCGATTCAAATGGTAATATTTATATTAATGGTGGTACAGTTAATATTACAGGACAGTCACCATTCGATTATGATGGCGAAGCTAAATATACTGGTTGTACAATAATTGTTAATGGTGAAAAGACTAATACCATTACTAATCAATTTATGGGTGGTGGTATGGCTCAAGGTATGCCACAAGATAGAAATATGGATCAAGGAAACGGTGGAAGAAGAATGAGATAAAATCATTCTTCTTTTAAAATAAATAGTTATTTAATCTTTATTTAATATATTAATATTATTATTAATATAACAAGGAAGTGATATATGAAATAAATAGATAAATGTAAATTTTAAAAATATTTTATAATTAGCACTAGTGTTCACCAATTACTAAGTAGATTCTAAAATATCGGAAACAAGAAATTATATTATTTCTTGTTTTAATTATAAAATATAATAATTATAAGGATTATAATTGACTTTAAGTAATATTTTTTATATAATGATAATAGGTGGTAGAATGAAAAAGAAAGTAAGCATCTTAGCTATCATTTTATTATCATTATATATTTTTATACCAACTAAAGTATCAGCTAAAACGCTACAAGATATGTATAATGAACTAGCTAAATTACAAAATCAATATGATGCTAATAAAAGTAAAAAAGAGTTAACGCAATCTCAAATAAATGAGTTAAATAATGAAATTAATGCTATTTCATCTTCGATAGAAAAGACAAGAAAAGAAATTAAGCAAGCTGAAGAAGATATAGTAAATTGTAAAGAAAAGATTGAAAATAAAAAGGTTGAGAGTGATGGATTAATTAAATTTTTACAAGTATCTAATGGTGGTAATATTTATCTTGAATACTTGTTTGATGCAGAAAACTATACTGACTTTATATATCGATATGAAGTTGTAAAACAACTTACTAATTATAATTCAGAATTAATTGATGAATTAGAATCATTAATTTTGGAATTACAACAAAAAGAAAAGGAACTAGCAGAAAAACAAGTAAAACTTGAAAATGATCGTAAAACTTTAACTGAAAAAGTAAGTACTTTAACAGCTAATTTATCTAATTTTATGGCTGAGGGAGTCGATATTGAAGAGGATATAAAAGATTTAAGAAAACAAATTAAACTATATGAAGATATGGGATGTTCTAGAAATCAAGATATTACGACATGTAATAATTCTGGCTTGGTTAACGCATCTGGCTGGAAATACCCTTTAGCTAGAGGATGTGTTACTAGTGAATATACCGGTTGGAATACAAGGACTGACTGGAGCGGTGGTGGCGGACACCATGCCATTGATTTGGACTGTGTTAACGAAGGAACTAATGTATATGCAGCAGCGGATGGAGTAATATCTAGAATTGCATTCTTTGGTAGTTGCGGTGGTAATACAGTTTATATCTCGCATGTTGTAAATGGTAAGAAATATACAAGTCAATATATGCATTTGTTACGTGTTGCTGATGGCATGTATGTTGGCAAAGTAGTAACAGATAATACCATAATTGGTTATGTTGGCGGATGGAGTACATCGGTATCTCATGGTGGATATGACTACTGTACTACCGGAACTCACTTACACTTTGGAATAGCTGAAGGACACAGCGCATTTGATTTCAATTCCCATTCAATTAATCCAAGAGAGATATTTGGATTTCCTGGTTTAGTATACAGTGGTGGCGGTTATTTCTATAGATAAATAAAATTGGGTTCATACGAACTCAATTTTTGAAAGAGGGCATAATAATGGATGGACTTAATAGACAAGAAATTGATTATCGTATTAATAATAATTTGATTAATAATGAAAATATTAAAAATTCTAGATCAATTAAAACAATATTTTTATCTAACTTATTAACTTTATTTAATTTAATTCATATTGTATTATTTGTTCTTGTACTAACAACTGGATCATTTGCAAATGCGACATTTATGTTTGCTATTTGTTTTAATATTATAATAAGTATTTATCAAGAAATTAAGGCTAAGATTATTATTGACAAACTTAAAATTGGTACTGAAAGTAAGATATCAGTTAAAAGAGAAGGTAAAGAATTAGAAATAATTCCATCAGAAATATTAATTGATGATATTCTTTGTTTAAAGCAAGGTGATAATTTGCCGGTAGATGTGATTATTATTAAATCTTCTAATCTAGAAGTAGATGAAAGTATAATTACCGGTGAAAGTGAAGCAATAATAAAGAAAGAAAATGATAAAATAATGTCTGGATCAATTGTTATATCCGGGTCTGGATATGCCAAAGTTATATCAATTAATCACGATACATATGCTAATAATTTAATAAAAGAAGCTAGTAAAACTAAAGATGATTCATCATATTTAATGAATTCGATAAATTCAATATTAAAGATTGTTACTATATTAATAATTCCTATTGGTATATTGCTATTTATAACACAGTTTTATTATAGTAATCAAACTTATCAGGAATCAGTTTTATCAAGTGTAGCTGGTGTTATAGGTATGATACCTGACGGATTAGTTTTATTAACATCAATTTCTTTAACGGTTGGTGTTATTAAAATGGCTTCTAAAAAAGTTATTATTCAGAAATTATCTGGTATTGAACTACTTGCATGCGTTGATATTCTATGTTTAGATAAAACTGGAACAATAACTGATGGAAGTATGGATGTTGTAGATATTATTAATTTAGATAAAAGGGTTAATATAAATAATATTATATGTGGTATGATTACAAAAGATGGAAATGCTACAGATAAAGCTATCAGTAATTATTTTAATAATCAAGAAACAACATTAAAAGAAATATCAAGAACACCATTTTCATCAAGTAGAAAATATGCCAAAGTAGAGTTTGAAAATGGAACATATGCGATTGGCGCTTTAGAATATCTTACTAATGAAAAAATACAAAATTATGATGAAATAGAAGATTATTTGAAACGGGGATATCGGATAATTACTCTAGTAGATTGTCATAAAGAATTTGATAAAGATAATAATAAAGTATTAGGTTTTATAATTTTAAAAGATAATATAAGAAACAATGCAAAAGAAACACTCGAATATTTTAAGAAACAAGATGTTAAAGTAAAAATAATATCTGGAGATAATCCAATTACGGTATCTAATCTTTTAAAACAATTAAATATAGATGATTATGATAAATATATTTCTGGACAAGATTTACCGGATAATTATAATGAACTAAAAAATATTGTCAATGATTATGTTATATTTGGAAGAGTAACCCCTTATCAAAAACAGATGATTGTTAAGGCTTTAAGAGAAAAAGATATGGTTGGTTATATTGGGGATGGAGTTAATGATATATTAGCTTTGAAAGAGGCTGACTGTGGTATTGCACTTGCTAGTGGTATTAGTGCTGCTAGAAGTGTTTCTGAAGTGGTATTAACTAATTCTGACTTTTCTGTCCTTCCTGATATTGTTAATGAGGGCAGGAGAGTAGTAAATAACATTGAACGTGTTGCTAGTATGTATTTAATTAAAACCGTATATTCATTTTTAATATGTTTAACTTGCATTATACTAAGCCATGAATATCCATTTTATCCGATTCAACTTAGTTTAATAAGTGCTATCTGTGTAGGATTGCCTTCATTTTTCTTGGCTATTGAACCAAATTATGCAAAAGTAGAAAAAGGTTTCTTATTAAAAGTATTTAGAAATGCTTTGCCTAGTGCTATAAGTGTTTGGATAAATATATTATTTTTAATAATGGTTTCATATATATTTAAACTTGATTTTGATATATTTAGATTTACCATTGTGGCTGTAACTGGCTTTATTAATTTAAGGTTATTGTATAATATTAGTAAACCATTGACATTTATAAGAAAAATATTGGTATATTTTTGTTCAATATTATTCTATATATTACTATTATTATTTAATGATTTCTTTTTATTAAAACATATAAATGTATTTTCAATTCTATTTATAGTTTTATTAATTGTTTCTAATATATATGTAATTGAATTCCTCGAAAAAATATATGATAAATTTATTATATGGTATAAAAAAATAAAAAGGAGTAGGTAAGAAGTGAAAAATAAGAATGTTTGGCATATTACTTGGATTATTAGTATTTATGCAGTGTTAATGACTATTTTATATTTAGTTGTTGAATACAAAGTGAAATGGGAAGATAAAGATTTGAGTGCATATTTATATTTTTATAAATGTAGTAATCAATTGTGTACTACTGAAAAAAATGTTGCAAACTATTATAGTAAAGTTAAGTGTAATAAAAAAGAGTGCCCTTATATTACTGAAAAAAATAATAACTATTTAATTTTATCAAATAATGAAAAAGAGTATGTATATGATTATATAAAAGGTAATATTATTAGTGATATATATAATAAATACTCATTTATTAATAACAACTTAATAGCAAAAAGTAAGGATGGTAAATATGGTGTTATTGACTTTGAAGGTAATGTCTTAGTTAATTTTGATTATAATAAAATAATAGATTATAAAGATAGTTATGTAGCATATTCTGAAAATTCCAAAGTGGGGATTATTAATAAAGAACGCGATATCAATATTGAACCAACATATGAGTATGTAAAGTTAATAAATGATAGTATTTATACTTATAGAGAAGATAATAAATATTATATAGCTTCTTATGAAACTGAATTACCAGTCAATAATGAAAATTATGATTATGTATATGGTACTGAAAATATAATTATAACCATTAAGAATAAAAAATTGAATATTATGGATACAAATTTAAAATCAAAGTTATTACTTATGATTAATACTTTTTATGAATATTCGACAGAGAAGGAGAGAGATAGTCTAAATATTTATTTAGAAAATAATTTGCTTCATTTTAATATAATAAACGATAATAATATAACATACTATATCTATGATATAAAAAATAACAAATTATATAGTTAAAAAGTAGGGGATAAATTAATAATTTTTATCCCCTACTTTAATTTTAGTTTTCAATAGTATTTCCTAGTTGTATTATTTATTATATTCTTGATCTATTATATATATTATGATATAAATATATCCTTATTTATAATTATATAATGATATATAAAATTTTGCATTGTAGATGGATAATTAATCACTAATTAAAATTTCAATGCAAAAATTAAAAACTAATTTAAAATTAAGTGAATAGTTAATCAACTTATATCTAACTCAATGCATAATTATAATTGCAATGAAGACGCATAAGTCATAATCTAAACAGTTCTCAATGCAAATTTTATTAATTAATATTAATAATTTACATTATATATATTAATTGTGATAAATATATATAATAAATATATATGATTTTTTTTAATTAAATTTTTTAATGTTTAGTTTTCTAACTATTATTGCTAAATTATTATTATGTATATTATTTGGAGTAGAGAATAATTATTTTTTTTATTAATTATTATTATTAATTTAAAATATATAGAAGTTAACATAATATATATTATAGGAACTTAATTCTTGTTTATTTAATAAAGATAGAGATTTAAAAGTTAGAAGTATTTGTAATGATGTGAATATTAAATTAATAACTTTCTATACCAATAAACCTAATTATCCAAATTATGTAATAAAAAGAATTCTAGATGAAATTGATATAATTAATGAGAAAAACACTATTTAGATATTTGCCTAAATAGTGTTTTAAAATTAAAAAAATAGAGTACTATTCTACTCTATTAATTGTATATTCCTCTAGATTGTATTTCAGCTATTTTATCAAATACTTCACTAGCATTATGTTCATTAATTTCAGTATATCCTAGCTCTTTTAAAGCTAAAATTTTAGCAGTATTCAATTCTTGTGTTCTGCTTAATTTTTCTTCATTCTTTTTAGATAATTCATTTTCCCATCTACGATGAGATTCTGCAAGTTTAGTTCTTGATGCTCCACCATTATTATATAGTGTCATTGCCGAATACATAATACTTTCAAAAACAAATTGTTGATCTTCTTCAAATTCATATACTGTTGGTGAAGTAAAACCACTTGCTTTAGACATATATCCAAGAATATATCTGGCCTCTTTAGTTTTAGTACAAGTACTAATAAAATGATATAAGTAATTAAGTAAAGTTAAACTATTTTTAGTTTTATCTTCATTTAATATTTCTTTTAATAAAAATACAATATCATTAATAATATTTTGCTCTTCAGGTCTTAATCCAGTAAGTTCAATAATTTCATTCTTTTTAACCGCATTTCTTTTTGAATTAAATAGTTTATTTCCTACTTCTTGAATATATTCTTTAGTTAATTCTATATTCTTTAGTTCTTCCTCATTTTTAACATTTAATAAAGCAAATAAAGCTTGTGATTTATCATTTGATAATTTTGATAAATCTTCTCCATCTAAATAGTTATAAACCATTTGCCTAGATACACCAAGATACTTTGCTAGGTTTACTTTTGATATATTTGCTTCTTTTAAGATAACATTTATTTTTTCTACAGTATTCATCGTATTGAACCTCCATACATTTATAATTTTATCATTTTACATTTAACGTGTCAAGTTATTACGATTATTTATTTATAGATATTTATCTAAGTTTAGTTCCACATTTATAACAATAATTACCTTGATTTTTTGTTCCACATTTATGGCAATAAATATGATTATTTAATGCAACTATTTTATTATTAGATAATTCATTTTTACTAGATGATATTCTTTTTACTTTTTTGAAACTATAAATATAAATTGATATTAAGAAAATTGTAAAAATTAAAAGAAAATATACATTCTCTGTAAATAGACAATAATCGTAAAATGTGTGTGCTAATGTAGGAATTAGGATACTTAATAATAGATTCTTATTACGTAATTTATCGCTATTGTTTGTACTAGCGAGTTTAGCAAGTCCTATATAATTTCCCATAATAATCGCATCGCTTACATGTCCTGGAATAGCCGTAATTGCTCTAAATAAGCCAACTTTTACACCCGCATCTAATACATAAAATATATTTTCAAAGCAAGCAAAACCTAATGATACAAAAACAGCATATACAATGGCATCATATAATTCATCAAATTCATTATTATTATAAGTTAAACGATATGTAATTATCCATTTAAATAATTCTTCGACTAGAGCAACACTTATAAATACATAGAAAAATAATGCGACTAAATTCATAGATTTTTCAATTGCAAAAAAATTTCCTAATAATATTTCTACTATTGCTGCTGGAATACATGACAACATTCCATATATAAATAATCTTTTAAGTAATGATTTAGGTTCCTTATTTTTATCTTTTTTATAAATATATAAACCAACTAAATATACCGGTAAAATTGATATTATTAATGTTATAATCATATTATGTCTCCTCTACTCTATTTAATTTTATCAAATATAAAAATAGATGTCTATAAAAAAAGATTAATTTAGTTATTAATCTTCTTTAAAAACTTCATCAATTATTCCGCCACCTAAACATACATCATCTTTGTATAGTACACAAAATTGTCCAGGTGTTACCGCTTTAGCATTATCATAAGTTAATTCTAATTTATTATTATCTAAATATTTAACCTTGCAAGGTATATCTTGTTGTCTATACCTAAATTTACATGCACATTCTGTATATCTATCATCTGTTAAGAAATTGAAATCTGTAATAATAGCTTTATTTGAATATAGATAATTATTTTCATCCCCACTACATACATATAAGATATTATTATCTAAATCTTTTTCAACTACAAATATTTTATCATTAGCGCCGCCTAGATTTAATCCTTTTCTTTGACCTATCGTATAATACATAAGTCCATTATGAGTACCTAATACTTCTTTAGTTTCTATATCGACAATTTTACCACTTTGATTTGGTAGATAGTTCTTTAAAAATTTAGTAAAGTTTCTTTCTCCGATAAAACATATACCCGTTGAATCTTTCTTTTTAGCTGTAACTAAACCATATTTAGCAGCTATTTTTCTAACTTCAGGTTTCTCAATATCCTGAAGTGGAAATAAAACATCTTTGAATACTTCTTTATTAACATAAGCTAAAAAATAACTTTGATCTTTATTTAAATCACTAGCCTTACATAGTTTACCATCTCTTATTTTGGCATAATGACCAGTAGCAATATAATCTGCTCCAAGTTCTTTAGCCTTTTTATAAAATAAATCGAATTTTATATATTTATTACACATAACGTCTGGGTTAGGAGTTCTCCCTTTTTTTAATTCATCTAAGAAATATGTAAATACATTGTCCCAATATTCCTTGACATAATCCACTCTATGTAGTGGTATCCCTAGTTTATTACATACTTCTAATGCATCATTATAATCTTGTTCTTGAGGGCAAATATTATTATTTAAATTAGGATTACCTAAATAATCATTATTAATAGTACTATCCCAATTACGCATAAATAAACCAATAACGTTATATCCTTGTTCAATTAATTTGATAGCTGCAACAGATGAATCGACTCCTCCAGACATTCCAATAACAACTGTTTTCATAAATAAATCACCAACAAGATTATATCATAAAATATTGAAAAATACTAATTATATATATAGTTTAATAATTAATTTAATAAGTGATGGTAATAAAAAGGCTTCACTTAAAGATGAAATTAAACTTATTATAATTGAAAATAGTAAAATTATTGCATAATTTTTTAAAAATTTTCTGGTAGTAAAATTATTATTATTTTTAAATATCAAACATAGTAATTGATAAGAAAACATAATACTATAAATTGTTAAAACTAATAATACAACAATATTTAAAAGTTGTCCAAATATTAAATATAAAAAAGAAATAATTATTCCTTTATAACTATAAGTTAATATAAAAGAAGCAATTGAAAAGCCAAAAATAAAGCCTTTCACAAATAAGATTAATACATTAAATATAATTCCTAAAAGAGCCATTCCTAAAAACCATATTAAAAATATATATATTAAATTAATAGAAATACTATTTTTTAATGCAAGTATACTATTAATTGAATTATTATTTATATTGTCGATGAATAAATGAATTTTATCAATAACTAAGGTTTTATCATTTAAACCGATTATTCCTGAAAAAACTGCTCCGGCAATTACTCCAAGAAATAAGATACACATTACAAAAATATTAATTTTTTTATTAGGAAGAATAATGTTTTTAATATTACTATATTTTTTTATCAATGTTATCACCTACAAAATTATATTCTTTTATATTGTAAATATGCTAAAATTTATGTATAATTGTAATAGAGGTGTTATATATGAGTAAAAAGAAAAAGAAAAAAACAAGTTTAGCCGCTAGAATAATGGGGATATTTATGTTGCTTTTGATGGTTGGCTCTACCCTAACAGGTATTTTAGTTTATTTTATAAAATAAAAAACGAATTATGTGTGATAGTTCGTTTTTTTTATGACAAGAAGGCTAATAAAGCAACTACGCCCGCAACTATAATTGTTATAGCAACAAGTAACCAGTAGCTGGTAAATCCACTACTCATTTGCGGTTTTAATTGTTGAAGCTCTTTTGGATCTGGTTCATGAATAACTTTGGGAGCATCAACTTCGTTATTATAACTACCTACGACAAATGAAATAGCTGGAGTTTCAATTTTTTTGTATGTAGTGGCATTAACGTTATATGTTTGAATTACTTCAAGTAAATTCTTACAAATTATTCTACTGTTATATCTAGATACAAACCAATTAATAAATGATTTAAAACGTTCATTATTGATTAATATTACTTGACTTTCTATTTGAATATTTGCTTCTTTTAAGTTTAAGTAAGCACTATTAATAGTTTTTCCCATTATATGGTCAATTACTTCAAATTTACCTATATCAAGTTTTTCTAAAATGCTATTATCTTCTTCATTTAAAATGGGTAAAACTAAAGTTATATTATAATTATCAATAAATGAAAAAGTATTTTTTACATTTTCCATTACCCAAATCTCGTCATTCATATCAAGGTTATAGTTTTCCATCTTTGATTTAAGTTCAATACATATATTGGTAGTATTAAATTTTTTAGGAATGGTAATATAATAACTAACATCTTCAGTTTTAACATAATATACATTATGATTATTTAGTTCTAATACAAGTTTTCTATCCATTATATTATTCCTCCATTATTTTTCTTTTTTAACCACTTCTAATCCAGCACTGATTAGTTCATCGATTGTAACTTTTTCTTCTTCTAATGCTTTAATAACTAACATTTTATTACCATTTGGAAATTTAACAAATACAGAGCTACTTTTAATACAAGGAAAGGAATAAGTATACTTGTCGTCTTCATAAAATTTTTCTAATGCTTCACTACACATATAACTTGCATCTATAATTTGAATACGATTACTGCGTAGTTCTTTGTTCTTGAATGCTAAAATAATTCCTATAATTACTGCAATTACTGCTAATGTAATCAATATTATATATATTCTTTTTTTCCTCATATCTTATTCTCCTACAATAAGATTATAACATACAATAAAAAAAATTGAAAGACAAATATTTAAAATTTATCTTTCAATATAATTATAACTACTAGCTCTTACTAATCTATTCATAATTGCTAAGCCTAGTCCTTCTTTTTTTACTCCTTCAATAAGTATTAATTCAGGGTTATAAGTATCAGCTAATCTAAGTAATCTAAATATATTATGACTTATTTCTTCTAATGTATTTCCATAGTATAAAAACTTTTTACATTCGATATCCTTTAATTTATTACTTCCTATAATAACGGTGTTATTATTACTATTATCTTTAAAATATTTAATGCATTCTTCATTATCTCTTATATAAACTAATTTGCATTCATTAACTGGTGCATAATGTCTATATTTCATTCCGGGGCTTTCAACTGGTCCATCTACTTTTTTAAAGATATTATCATCTACTTTTACAACTCCAATGGCATCCATTATATCTTCTTTAGTAATAAAACCTGGTCTTAATATGGTAGGTATTCCATCAATTACTTTAACAACGGTAGATTCAAGACCAATATCCGTATTTCCACCATCAATAATATAATCTACTTTATTATTAAATTCATCTTTAATATCATCGATATCTGTTCCAGATGGTTTACCTGATACATTAGCGGATGGTGCCGCAATTGGAATACTACTGTATGTAAGAATAGTATTAGCAATTTTATTACTAGGAATACGTATGCCAACTGTACATAAACCAGCTGATACATTATTAGGTATAATATCTTTTTTCTTTAATATTATTGTAAAAGGGCCTGGCATAAAACTATCAATAAGTTTTTGTTCTATTTCATTACTTATATAAGCATACTTTTCAATATTATTCTTATTATCCAAATGAACTATTAATGGATTATCATTAGCTCTACCTTTAGCAATAAATATATCATCTACTGCCTTACTATTTGTCGCATCGGCTCCAATGCCATATACTGTTTCAGTAGGAAATATAACTAATCCTCCACTCTTTAATGTATCAATAACACAATCTAATTCATATTCATTAATATTTTCTTTCCAGTTTAATATTTTCATAACATCATTCCTTATTCTAAAAATCTACAATGTTTGCATAATTCTTCACATTTATGATTATTTTTAAATCCTTCAATCATATTCTTTACTCTACCTTGATTATATATATCTTCAAGATTATCTTGATAAATATTACCTAAATTAATAATACCTTTGCTATCTAAACAACACGGAATAATAGTCCCATCACTAAGAATTCCAATATGATCAATTAATCCATGACAAGTACC
>CADAMI010000020.1 GCA_902788975.1 uncultured Erysipelotrichaceae bacterium
AGTATTATTTATTTCAAACTGTGAATTGTATAATTTAGCATAAAAGCCATTTTTATTCATTAATTCATTATGATTACCCTGTTCAATAATGTTTCCTTCATTCATAACAAGAATTAAATCAGCATTCTTTATGGTTGATAATCTATGAGCAATAATGAAGCTAGTTCTTCCTTCAGTTAATTTATCCATAGCTTTTTGGACTAATTCTTCTGTACGGGTATCAACGTTACTTGTTGCTTCGTCTAAAATTAAGAATGGAGCATTTTTTAGCATACCTCTGGCAATAGTTATTAATTGTTTTTGGCCGCTACTAATCGTTTCATTGTCACTTACTTTGGCATCAAGTCCTCCTGGTAATGTTTTTATAAAATGGTCAATGCCGACAACTTTACAAGCTTCCAAAATTTCTTCATCTGTAATATTGTCATTATTATACTTAATGTTTTCTTTAATACTACCATCAAATAACCAAGTATCTTGTAAAACCATTATAAATAAATCATGAATATTTTCTCTGGTCAATTCTTTAGTAGATAACCCATCAATTAAGATATCCCCATCATTTATTTCATAAAATTTCATAAGTAGATTTACCATGGTTGTTTTACCAGCTCCGGTAGGACCTACAATGGCAATTTTCTTTCCAGGATTGGCAATAGCACTAAAATCATTAATAATTGTTCTTTTTTCATCATAACCAAATTTTACATGTTTAAATTCAATCTTACCTTTAACATCACTTCTATCTAGATATTTTTCTGAGTTGTTTTCAATTGGCATTTCTTTTTCTTCTAAAAATTCAAATACTCTTTCGCCAGCTGCAGCTGTTGATTGTAGGCTAGTAAAACTTTGAGCTATTTGGCTTAGGGGATTTGTAAACATTCTGACATAAACCATGAACGCTACAATAACTCCAAATGAAATAATGCCTTTAGTTGTTAAAATGGCTCCAACAACACAGACAGCAACATAACCTAAGTTACCTACAAAGCCCATCATTGGTTGCATTATGCCTGATAAGAATTGGCTTTTTCGACTACATGTATATAGTTTATTATTTAGTTTATCAAATTCTTTATTGGTTTCATCAATACCATTATAAGCATTAACTATATTATGGGCACTATATATTTCTTCGATGTAACCATTTAAGTCGCCCAATCTCTCTTGCCTTTCAACAAAGTATTTTTGGGATTTTCCTAAAATTATGAACATAAACGAGAACCCAAAAATACTAGCAATTATACCAGTAATAGCCATTATATAATTAGTTATAAACATCATAGTTACAGATCCAATAAACAAGGTAATACTTGTAACTAATGAAGCTAGGCTTTCATTCATATTCATAGACATAGTGTCAACATCATTGGTAATTCTTGATAACACATCGCCAGTTTCATGACTATCAAAATATTTAAGTGGTAGTTTATTTATTTTTTTAGTTATAAAAAGACGCATCTTTTTACCATAACCATTAGAAACATTAGCCATGATAATTTGTTCAACATAACTAAATAGTGAACTTATTACATATATAATTGCTAAAAACAGTGAAATGCTTTTAATTTTAGCCATATTTATAATAGGCTTAATTTCTTCATAAATAGATTTAGGTAATTCATCAACTTTTGATAATAATTTACTAGTTTCTTCATTATTATCAATATTTGTCATCATATTAATTAATTGTTGTTTATCTTCATATGGAATACTTGGATTATTCATTATCTCGGTAATTTTTTCTTGACTTATTCTGGGTGTTATACCTTCAGTAATATAATCCGCTAGGCTTGATAACTTATTTGGAGCAATTAGGGCAAGAATTGCAGAAATTAAGGCTAATACTAAAGAAACAATTATTCCAGTATACCACGGTTTTAAACTTTTAATAATTTTAATCATGGAACCTTTAAAATCTTTTGATTTTTCATTTCCTCCACGCATAGGTCTAGGCATTATCTAACTCCTCCTCTTTAAATTGTGACAAGGCTATTTCTTTATAGATAGGACACATTTTTAATAACTCTTTATGGGTACCAATACCAACACATTTACCTTTATCTAAAACAACTATTTTATCAGCATTCATAATTGTACCAATACGTTGGGCTACAATTAAAGTGGTCGCATTTTGAGTATATTTTTTTAATTCTTTTCTAAGAGTAGCATCTGTTTTATAGTCAAGTGCTGAAAATGTATCATCAAATATATATATTTCTGGTTTTCTAGCAATGGCTCTAGCAATTGATAATCTTTGCTTTTGGCCTCCACTTACATTGGTTCCTCCTCTAGCAATATGTGAATTTATTCCTTTATCCATTTTTTTAACAAAATCGCTAGCTTGAGCAACATCTAAAGCTTCCATTATTTCACTTTCAGTAATTCTCTTTTTTCCATTAGTACCAAAAGCAATATTTTCCTTGACACTACCAGTAAACATAAAGGCTTTTTGAGATATATAACCTATAATATTGTGGAGTGTGGTTAATTTATAATCTTTAACATTGACACCATCAATGATTATTTCACCATCGGTGACATCATAAAATCTAGGAATTAGATTTATTAATGTAGATTTACCGCTACCTGTTGATCCAATAAAAGCAACTGTTTCACCACTATTTACTTTTAAGTTAATATCTTTTAATAAATATTCATCAGCATCCGGATATTTAAATGATACATTTTTAAATTCAATTGTCCCTACTTCATTTGTTTTTTTATTTTCTAATGTTCCATCTGTGATACTTTCAACCGAATCAATTACTTCATTGATACGATTAGCTGACACTCTGGCGCGAGGAATAATCATAAATATAAATGTAAGCATTAAGAATGACATTATTACCTGTATACCATAACTTGTGAATACGACCATATTACTAAATAAGTTGATTTTTTCTAACATACCTACTTTAACTATTAAATGGGCACCTATAAAATAAATTCCTAAGGTTAAAAAGTGCATAACTAAATTCATAACTGGGCTCATAAAGGCAAAAGTTTTTTGAATAATAAGATGAGTATTAGTTAATTCATTATTTACTTTGCTAAATCTTTTAGTTTGAAATTTTTCAGCATTAAAGGCTCTGATAACACGAATACCCATTAAGTTTTCACGAGTAGTATTATTAACTTTATCAGTTAGTTTTTGAATCTTTTCAAACCTTGGAGTAACGATTGACATAATGGTAAAGACTGTTATTAATAAGATAACAACGCCGAATCCTACCAACGAACTTAGTTCCATACTTTTATTTACTATTTTAGATATAGCCCATACAGCCATTATGGGAGCTTTTATCATGGCTTGTAATCCCATAGAAATTAGCATTTCTATTTGGGTAACATCGTTTGTGGTTCTTGTTATTAGACTACTAGTTTTAAAATTTTTTATTTCAGCTTCGCCTAATTTTTGAACTTTTTTAAATACCTTTTCTCTTAATTTTAATGAAAAACTGGCAGATAACCCACTTGATAAATAACCTATTATAATAGCTGATGCCATTGATCCAAAGGCACATAACAGCATATGGCCGCCTTGTTTTAGAATATCGGACATGTTACTATCAGTTGTTTGAATGAGTCTGGTAATAGTACTCATATATTCTGGTAAACGTAATTCTATCCATACTTGAAAGATTATTATAGCTATGCAGCATAAAATAACTATAATGTCTTTTTTATTAAATTTTTTTAATATTTTTAACATTATTATTAATACCTCCATATCAACATTATTCATAAATATACATAATAATATATATTTTTAAATAATTTGTCAAGCAACCAACAATTTTAATTGCATTAATTATTATATTCGACTAATGCCTAAAATGTTACATATTTTTAACATAAATTGGTATAAATGATTATTCTCTTTTTTATGTTATGCATATCTTAATACTGAGGAGGTAATATATGAATAATGATTCTGGATACGATAGAGCATTACAAATTATAATGGAGGCAAATAAACATAGGCCAATTGTCGGTTGTTGCAATCCAACTACAGGAATTGGAGCGACTGGTCCTACTGGTCCTACTGGGCCTGCTGGTCCAGCTACAATAGCTGTTGGAATTACTACTACCGGAGCACCCGGAACGCCTGCTTCTGTTGTAAATACTGGAACAGCAGAAAATGTAGTACTTGCATTTACAATACCAGCTGGTGCTACAGGTCCTACCGGAGCGACTGGAGCGACTGGACCGCAAGGATTACCTGGTGAAGTTGGAGCTACAGGCCCTACTGGAGCTACTGGAGCGACTGGACCACAAGGATTACCTGGTGAAGTTGGACCTACAGGCCCTACCGGAGCTACTGGAGCGACTGGACCACAAGGATTACCTGGTGAAGTTGGACCTACAGGCCCTACCGGGGCGACTGGGGCGACTGGTCCTGCTGGAGCTGATGCAGAAACGCCAACACTAACTATTGGTACTGTTACTACTGGGGCTCCTGGGACAGAGGCGGCAGCAACTATTACAGGTACGGCACCAAACTATATACTTAATTTAACAATTCCGCAAGGCCCTACTGGACCTACAGTATAGTTTGCTCATACTAAAAACAAATACATATTTAATGTGTATTTGTTTTTTCATTGTATAGATAATAAGCTGCTAAGTATTCTCTATATACGATATTTTTGATTATATTTATACCTTTTGATTCATTATTTAGTAATTTATTGTATATAAATTTAATTCTTTCTTGTGGTTTTAAGATGTTTTTAATATTTTTAACATTTCTTATTTCTTTTAGTTCTATTTTATCTAACATATTTTTTATTTTTTTATTATATTCATTAATTGAGTAGATTTTACTGTCATCTAGTTTAAATACTCTACCTAAATATTCCATTATTTTTACTGTTTCTTTTTCATCTTTAAATATATTACTATTGGACATATTTTTAAATGTATATTTATTGCCAAACAATTTACCATATATTTTCATAGTATCATTATATCCATATTTAATATTTTTTATTGATTGTTTTGATTCAAACATTAGTGATGGACCAGTTTTATTTCTTGGTCTAATAATTATTACATCATATTTTTGGGTAATTTTTTTAGGAATTTTAGCATATTTAAAGAAATAACTAGTATTGACAATAATAATCTTTTCAGCACCCATCTTGATAGCTAAATCATATGGCATAGTATCTCTTACTCCACCATCAACATATTTTTTGTTATTAATTTTTTTCAATTTAAATACGGGAAATATGGTTGATGAAGCAATAATATAATCAAATAATTCTTTTCTTTTAATTTCTTTTTTAGTTAATTTTATAGGCTTCAATGATGGAAAATTAACTGTAGTTAATCCATAATCTATATTTGAATTATAAAATTTATCTAAATCTATATTGTCAATTAAATTTTGTTTTAAATTATTAGGCTCAATGCCACCTTTAGTAGCAACTTGAATATATTTTTTTATGACATCTAGTTCATCTTTCTGACTTTCATATTTTATATCTTCAGAAAAGACACTTTTAAAATTTAGATTATTCCACATTTTTTCGGCTTTGTCTAAAGCTCCGGCCACATACATAGCGCCATTAATAGAACCAATAGATGTACCGGTTACAATATCACATTTAATATTTAATTCTTCAAGAGCTTTAATAACCCCCATCTGATAAGCACCTGTAGATCCGCCGCCAGATAAGACTAGTCCTATTTTCATATATACCTCCATTTTATAAATAAATTTTACTATTTGTAATATTTTAAAGTCAATAATTATTTATTTATTTTTTAAAATATTTATTTTATAGTGTAAACATCTATCTTTTTTATCAAACATATTATATAATAATTATGTAGAGCCGCTTTAGTTCAGTGACAGAACAGAAGCATGGTAAGCTTCAGAGGGCAGTTTGATTCTGCCAAGCGGCACCAGATTGATAGGAAACTCGACCTTTTCGAGTATAAAGCAAAACGACCTTGCAAAAAAGTCGTTTTTATGTTATTATGTATATAGATGAAGGAAACTTCATACAATATTAAAGGAACACTTAATAATCGCATGTTGAGTGTTGCCGTAAAATTTACGTTCCACCTAAATCATTGCTGAGTTAGGTGGATTTCTTTTATATTAGGACTATAAATAGCAGTAATAGTAAAAGGAAGATAATAATTACTAGAGATAGAATTAAAAAATCCTTCTTGTTCATTTTCTCGCCTCCCTTCTTTTCAAGAAGATTGGCTCCACCCAACTTATTAAATGTTCCTGAATTAATTATACCAAACTTTTGTTCTATAATCAATGTAAAATTGATTAAAATGATAAAAAAAACGAGCAATGCTCGTCAATGATATCTATTTCCAATAGACAAAACACACTTCTCTATTGGCAGAGCCAATAGGTATGTGCAAAGGGAATACTTCCTTTTGAAACCCTAAAACATAATTAAGCAAAAACTAATTGTTCAAGCAAAATTATGTTTTTTTTGAATTGCAATAAATTGCAATTATTTATTTTCAAAACTTCGTAATGAAAATAAATCTATAAAAGTCTATCGCCACTTACAAAAATACTTCGTAATTTCATAACGTGCCACGTCTTTTATCTTCTTTTACTTGGTTTGCGTTCTAAAACTAATTTTTTTGGTTTTGAATGTATTGCATCAGAGTATGCAGTTTCTAATTGTTCATCTATTAAAGGTAATTCATGTTCATTTTGTTGAATCAAAGAAATTGGTTCATTAATAGTTGCTTCTTTTTGCATAATTAATTCTTTTTCTTTTTCAATTTCCTTTTCATATTCTGATTTTAATTCTTCTGCTTTTTCTAATTTTCCTTCATAGCCCTTTAATTTTCTTTTTGATATTGGTAATGTAATGCCCCACATTGCAGTTGCAGGAACACATACCAATATACCAGCAGAAATAACATAAATTAGACCACTTACATTTCCAAAAACATATCCAAGTAGTGAAGCACTAGCAAATAAAATTGGTTGAGATATTAACATGTTTTTAGCTAGAAATACCATCCCTTTGTAGTCGTTCACTTTTTTCTTTGCTTGATTAATGTCATCATTTACAACTTCGATTTTATTTTCAATAAAAAGTTCATTACTTGAAACATCATTCTTTCTTTTATTTATAATTCCATTTTCGTTAGTAACTGCTGTAGTTCCGTCTGATAACCTTATATATTCAACATTCATCGAAAACCCTCCTCGTACATAATATTTTATCACATAATTGTATTTTTTTAACATTTTTTGTTCATTTTTCTAGAAAATATAATATAATCTAATTAGTTAGTAAGTTATTACTACCTATTAAATGTTTGTAAGAAAAGTTATTCGACTCCTTCTTCACAGGCACCAGTGAAGAATCTGTTCGAACTAATCGATTTTAAATATGAAAGCAATTTGAAAAAAAGAGATTGTTTTTTCTTTTTCAATTTATATTTTAATACTTGTGTCAAAATACCTAAGGATTTAAATATTCTGTCAAAATTGTATAATATAGATTGAATAGAAATAAACAAATTATTGTGATATAATAATTATACAAAGGAAAAAATAATTATGGAAAAAATAGAATTTAGAGAAATAGTTGAATTATTTTTGAATACTTCAATTCATCAAATAAAATCAGAATCTGAAGTTCCAAATATTAATTTCAAATTTGAAAAAGATGCAATTTTGCTTTTTAATAATATTATTGAAAAACCATTTATTAAGAATGAAAGTTGGACACCAAATGCCTATCAAGAAGATATAGATTTTGTTTTCTCTCATAATCATGATAATTGTCCAACTATTTATATAAAAGACAGTATTAAATTTTTTGAATATTTAGAAAATATTACGAATGAATTAATAATACTAAGAGAGTATTATGGAATAAAATCATCAGCAAGAAATTTAGCAATGCAGATTATGAAACGTATTTGGCTTAGAATGGGAATTACAGATTTTGAAAATGTTGAATTATTTTTAGAAAAACAATTACAATTTGTAAAAAATAGAACTTTTAACATACATCATTTAGAAAAAATAGGTTCATTTAACGAATATGATATCTTTATGAAAACAATTGTCAATGATACATGGGATGAAACTACTAGAAGCATGGTTTTTATAATAAATGGTGATAATGAAACGTATGAACTTCCACATATTCTATATGATGTAGATAATAACGGAATTTGTTATATTTATGCGGTGCAAAGTTCCAAAGCTAGAAAAGATAAAATAATAGAGAGAAAACTATATAAGTTGAATAAAAATATAGATAATCCAAATGTTCACCCTAGTAAAGTGTATGCTTTAATGCTATTCTTTGAACAATTAAAAAATAAAGGCATATCAAAAATTATAGTTCCTAGCATGCAAGTTTTATCTTATCGATATCACGAACTTCTTTCTGAAGAAGCTGCAAAAGATTTAAATAATGCTAAAAAACAAATTGAAAATTTTCCAAACGATAATTATTTACAAAAAAAGTTTCAGTCAATTAAAGAATGGTATGATAGCGTTTATAATAAACAAGATAAAATTAGTTATTTAAAGACAGAAGAACTTATCAATTTAGTATATAGAATAATTGATTATAATCCAAGTATAGAAATAACAAATGATATAAATATTCAAGGAGATAGTTTAAATATTAAAATTAAATGATTAGTAATTTACAAACAAAAGTTGTAGATATCTATGCTACTCTCATCATTAGAAAATTAGTCGAACTAATCGGCTTTAAATATGAAAACAATCTGAAAAAAAAGAGATTGTTTTTTCTTGCAGTTTTTATACGAATAGCAAAATACGAGATGGTTAATGTAAAAAAGGAAATGAAAGTGTGTAGGTTCTAATTTCTTTTTTTAAATATTGACTTTGATATTAATAAATGTTATTATTTTATTATAGTCAGGAGTGGTAATATGAAAAAGAGTTGTTTTGTTAATTTTTACTTTGTTATCACTAAATATTACTTATAAGAGAGTAAATTTTTTTACGCTCTTTTTTTGGAGGAAATTATGAATAATGAACTATTAGAAAGTATTAAAAATTTAACTGAAAAAGAGATTAGTTTATCACAAGTTAGTGAATATCTTAAACTTAATGAATTTGAAATATTAGGGTTACTTAGAGAACTTAGACAAGAAGGAATTAATATCGGTATTCAAAAGAAAGATGATGATATATATTTATTTAATCATGGGGAAAGAGAATTAAATAAGGATAATAGATATCAATTTTATACTGATGAAAATAATGAATTTAAATTTGTAGCTATTTCTGATACAAGATTAGGTTCAAAATATCAGCAATTAACTATTTTAAATGATATATATTTAAAGGCATATGAAATGGGATATAGAAATGTAATATTATGTGGAAATATTTCTGAAGGATTATTTTCTGTTACTAATACTTATTCAGATACTAATTTCTTAGCTGATACATTGGAACAAGTTGATTATATTACACAATATTATCCTTATGTTGAAGGAATGAAAACTTATTTTATTACTGGTACGAGAGACGAAAAACATTTAAAAAATAATAAGATAAATATTGGTAAACGAATTAGTGATTTAAGAGAAGATATGGTTTATTTAGGTCATACTTCATGTAATGTTGAAATTGATAAAGCTAATATGTTAGTATTTAGTCCAAAACTAGAAAAAACATATACAGTATCATATAGGCCTCAACAACAAGTTGATTCATTTAGAAGTGAGGATAAACCTGATATTTTATTATACGGTGGACTTTTGCAAATGGAAAAAATGACATATCGTAATGTTAAATGCATATCAGTCCCTAGTGTATGTGCAACAACTAAAGAAATGAGTGATAAAAGATATGCTAATACTGTTGGAGCATGGTATGTAACAGTATCTACTGATAAATATGGTAATTTAACAAATGTTAGAGCAATAGATTCTGTTTATTATAAAACTAATAAAGATGATTATACAAAACGTAAGGTATTAAAAATAACTAAGGATAGTAAGGGGGAATAACATGAGCAATAATTTTGATATGAGTATTGAATATGTTGATAAAATGTATAAATATATGAAAAATGGATCACCAGTTGAAGATTTTATGAAAAAATTTCATATTAATTATAAAGAACTAAATGGATTGCTTGAATTATGCAGAATGTATGGTAAAAATGTTGACGCAGTAATTAAAAATAATACACTTGTATTTGAAAAGACTTTTGCCAGAAATATTATTACCGCTAAACCGGGACTTACTATGGATGAATTAATTCACACAGAATTATTAGTAGTGTCTGATACCCATTTTGGTAATATTCATCAACAATTACATTTACTTAATAAAGTTTATGAAGAAGCATATAACAGAGGAGTTACAACAGTCCTTCATGTAGGTGACATAGTCGATGGTTTTTATACGAATAGGCCTGAAAATCCTAGACAACAATTCTTGCATGGATTTGATGAACAGGTTGGATATGTTGTTGATATGTATCCTTATGTCGAAGGGATGACTACAAGATATATTCTTGGTAGTCATGATGAGACACATTATAAAAATGGACAAGCTACAGTTAATGAATGGGTATCTAGATGCAGAAAAGATATGATATTTGAAGGGCAAGATTTTGCATCAATAAATGTAAATGGTGTTAAGATATTTATGGATCATCCAGGTGGTGGATCAGCCCAATCAGTTTCCTATAAAGCACAAAAAAGAATCGAAATAATTGAATCTAATTATAAACCTAAAATATTATTAATTGGACACTATCATAAGAGTTACTCTTTTGTGTATAGAAATGTTAGAGGTATTGAAGTGCCATGTTTCTGTGGAAAGACGCAATTTCAGCAGAAGCAAGGACTTACCAATGTGGTTGGAGCATATTTCCTAAATATATGGTCCGATAGTAAAGGTAATATTCAATATTTTGAACCAGAAGAAATATTATTTAAAGAAAATGAATTCTGGGATGAAGCTGGAAAAGATCGAGCCAAAGTAAAACAATTAAAGATTGTTGCTTAAAGATATTAGAATTAACTAATATCTTTTTATTTTTATAATGTTTTTGTTTAGTAAATATGCTATAATTAGATATGAAGTACAAGGAGGTAGTAATGGACTTAAGTGGATTAAATAAACAACAGATTGAAGCTGTTAAACATATAAATGGACCAATGTTAGTATTAGCTGGAGCTGGTAGTGGTAAGACAAAAGTATTAACTAGTAAGATTGCTTATTTGATAGAACAAGGTGTAAGTATCGATAATATATTAGCAATAACATTTACTAATAAAGCGGCTAAAGAAATGAAAGAACGTGAAATTAAATTAATTGGATATGATGCAAAAAGTATACAGATATCAACATTTCACTCATTGGGATTAAAAATAATTAAAGAGAATTATGCAAGACTTGGATATAAGAGTAATTTTGTTATATTGGATAGTGATGATACATTAACAGTAGTTAAAAAAATAATGAAGGATTTAAATTTAAATTCAAAGTTTTATAATGCAAGAGATATAAGAAATAAGATTAGTAGTGCTAAGAATGAACTAATGGATCCAGAAAAATATTCAAAAGTGGAATTTGATAGTAATATTATCGAAGTATATAGAAAGTATAATAAAAAATTGCTTATCAACAATTCTGTTGATTTTGATGATTTATTAATATTACCAATTAAATTATTTAGGCAATATCCAGATGTATTAAAGTATTATCAAGATAAATATAAATACGTTTTAATTGATGAGTACCAGGATACGAATGAAGCACAATATATATTTAGTAAAATGCTTTGTAATAATCATAAAAACATCTTTGTAGTTGGAGATAATGATCAGGCTATTTATGCTTTTAGGGGAGCAAATTATAAAAATATATTAAATTTTGAAAAAGATTATCCTGATTGTAAGGTTATTATGCTTGAAGAAAATTACAGGTCAACACAAAATATTTTGGATGCTGCCAATAGTGTTATTAAACATAATAAGATGAGAAAAGATAAGAATTTATGGTGCAACAATGATATTGGTAGTAAAGTCAAATATATCAAGACTGATAGTGATAAAGAAGAATGTGCTTATGTATCTGAAAAGATTAAAGAATTACATGATAATAATGTTAGTTATGAAGATATAGCTATTTTATATAGAACTAATGCTCAATCAAGATTAATTGAAGAAGAAATGCTTAAAAATGGTATTCCTTATAGAATTGTTGGTAGTTTTTATTTCTATAATCGTAAAGAAATTAAAGATTTGTTATGTTATTTAAGGTTAATTAATAATCATGATGACGATGTTAGTTTACTTAGAGTTATTAATACTCCAAAAAGAGGTATTGGCGATAAAACAATTGAAAACTTAACTAATATAGCTACTGAGAAAGGAATATCATTATTCGAAGCGATTGAATCTGGTAAAGAGTTATCTTTTAAAAAGATGATTCTTGAAATGGAAAAGAAATGTGAAAGTATGACTCTTACAGAAATGGTTGATATGGTTCTTAATGATAGTGGTATGAAAGCAGAATATGAAGGAGATAAGTCTTTAGAATCAGAAATAAGATTAGAAAACTTAGAGGAATTTAAATCTATTACCAAAGGATATGAGGAAGAATCTGGAGTTATATCTTTAACTGACTTCTTAAATGAAGTAGCAATTGTATCTGATGTGTCAGAGCATCAAGATAGTACTAATAAGGTAAGTTTAATGACTATTCATGCGGTTAAAGGGCTTGAATTTGATAATGTCTTTATTGTTGGTATGGAAGAAGGAATATTTCCACACTATAATTCAATTAATGAAGGCACCTTGGCAGCAATTGAAGAAGAAAGAAGACTTTGTTATGTAGCCATTACTCGTGCTAAAAAGAACTTATGGATGTTAAATGCCAAAAGAAGAATGTTATTTGGAAATACCCAAATTAATATGCCTAGTAGATTTATGGATGAGATTGACACTAAATATATGGAGACAGAGAATAATCGTACTGGCATAATAGATAAAATGGTTAATTTTGTTAAAGAAGACAAATTTAGAACAGATGATGTTTCTTATGAGACGGGAGATCATGTTAAACACGATGAATTTGGTGAGGGCGTCGTTGTATCAGTAGATGGTTCACTTGTAACCATAGCCTTCCCACATCCTTATGGCATTAAGAAAATGATGGCTAAGCATAAGAGCATTACAAAGATATAGAAAAAAGATTATTATTTCTTAATAATCTTTTTTGCTTTTTCTTTATGTGTTGTGTATTCTAAATCATAACCTATTTCTTCTTTGATGATAGTTTGTAATCTTGCTATTATATCGTTAATATCTTCAAGGCTTAGAGTATTTAATTCAAAAGGATCATTCCATTTTATAGTTTGCCCGTATGTGAAAGGCCTATTTTTTATCTTGTTTGGACTTCTAAATCGTTTTTTATTAATAATTAATCTATCGGTATTAATTACTAAGATTTGTTTCCCTTTATCATTATATAAATTAATATCTTTTAAAGTTGTATTTATACCTAATAATATATATTCACGATATATGCCATCATAAACTTCTTCATGTTTTGGATTAACGCCTATTGGAGCAACATAGAATAACTCTTTGATTAGTTTTCGTAGAGCACTTTTATCATGTAATAGTTTTGAATTTTCAAAATCGGTGAAATATAGCCATTTAATACTTTTATAATTCAAAGCACCTTCTTCAATTAATTCAAATTTTTTTAAGTCCTTTATTTAATACTATATTTAATGCCTTTTGTTCAAATACGTAACCACTTATTTCTTCAAGGGTGGAAGGAAAAATAACAGTATTGTTTTGTATTTTTCTATTAATATATTCATGTAATCCTTTAGGATTTAGTTCAATATATGGTATATTAATTTTTACTAAACCTTCTGGCAAAGCATATATGCTTCCAATATTAAATTGTGGTAAATTAGTCGTTAACTTATATAGTTTGTATAATGGATGGTCATAAGTTATACTATACTGTTTTTTAGCATTTTCTTGTGATTCCATAATTTGAAAGCAGGTATCTAAGGGAATTCTATCAGCAAATACAAAAGCGTCGCGATCATAATCAATACTATATTTTATGTTAGCTTCTTCTGTATTTATCATATTTTGATTAAAGAAGTCTACTATTCCGTCTTTTCTATCGAAAGCTAAAAGTAATGCTAATTTTAGTTTGTCAGATAAAATATTATGAGCGAAATTATTTTTGCCTTTTAGATAAAAGGATATTTCTTTTATAGCTTTATTGGCCGTATCACCATAAATATCATTAATAATTTCATTTTTTCCTGTCAATATTCTTTCAAATTTTCTAAGGATTATTTCTTCATAGTTTTTAAGTTCTTTGGCGCTATACATAAGTACCGGTGATACTTCTTGATTATTAATATCAAAAGTTAGAATATCAAATTTTAATTTATACAGTTCATACAAATTATCATGAGTAATAATACCTCTTCCATATTCTTTAAATATATAATATTTGTTTTCTATTGGTTCAATGCTTTTTAATAGTTGTGCTTGGTTCAATGATGTTATAGGAATTCTTTTCAAAATGGATATTTCTTTTTTTATTGCTTCGGTATCTTTTTTGTGAAGATAGGCAAATATTTCTAATTCTTTTTCAATAAGGGCTATTTTAGGCATGTAATCTATTTTTAAATTATTAATACTATTTAACATACTTGTTGGTATAACGTTTTCTGCCAAATCATATATTTGTTGATATTTGTCTACTATATAAACATGATCTATATGACAGGACATATCATTATTATTCAATAATGTCAATTGATTCTTTATTTCGATTGAAATAGCTACTCTTTGATTACAAAAAGATAACACAATCATTTTTAAATTATTTATTTTTTCATTCAATAGTGAACGATTAACTATTGGTACTCTTTTTCCTTTTTGTAATTCTTCTAGAGCAATAAGCTTTTCAATGGTTTCGGTTTCCATATTGTTTATTACATTTAAATATAATTGTAATTTAAACATATTTATTAATTCTTTGATATGTGCTTCTGGAGTCACATTTATGAACTGTTCTTTATTTAAATATAGATTAAGAATTAATTCTATATACATAAGAAATTCTTTTTCAAGATTATCAAATGATATTTCTTTGGAACTTATTAATTTTCTTTTTGATAGTATATTTAAATATTCTTCTTTATAAATATCTATTTGATTTAGTTTAGCTAAATCATCTTTATAGTAATCTCTACCAGGTATTTGAATTATGTCACCAATATTTATAATGCCAACTTTTTCTTCATTAAAAAACCATTTTTTTAATCTATCTATGATATTCATAACTCACCTCTTTTCTTAGACAAGTAATTGTGTTATATCATAGCAAAAAGTGTTTGATTAGTCAATGATAGTATCATATAATCATTTTTTTGAATATAATATTTTAGGTGATATTATGGATTATCTCTTGTTAGTTAATAGAGATAACTTGTTAGATAGAACTTATACTCCTTGTGATTTGGTTAATTGTAAAAGTAATTATAAGGATAATATATTAATAGATAGAAAAGTTAATGAAATGTTTAATTTAATGAAGATGGAGGCATTAAATAATGGATATGATATTGATATTATGAGTGGATATAGAACTTATGAATATCAAGAAAAAATATATAATAAATTAATTAGAGAAAAAGGATTTAATTATGCCCTTAGGCATATTGCTCCACCTGGTGCTTCAGAACATCAAACAGGTTTGGCAATAGATATATGTGTATATAGAGATGGAAATTGTTATATTGAACATGAAATTAGTGAATTTGAAGAGATTAAGTGGTTACATAATAATTGTTATAGATTTGGATTTATTTTAAGATATCCCGAAGGAATGGAAGAAGTCACAGGTTACAATTATGAGCCTTGGCATTTTAGATATGTTGGTGATATAGCTAGTTATTTATATTTTAATAGGATTAATTTTGATGATTATAAAAAACTTGTCAAAAAATAGAATGAGTGTTATTATATATCTAGGTGAAATTTATGAACAAGTCAAAGAAAAAAGCAATAATTTTAGGAATAATATGTTTAGTAATATTAATTGGGGCTTTTACTTTGGATAGAATACTTAGTAAAAGTTATTTAAAAGAGATTAAATATAGTGAGGTAATGGAAAAAGTTGAAAACAAAGAAAGTTTTATTTTACTTCTTAGTCAAACTACTTGTACTCATTGTATGGATTTTAAGCCTAAATTAAAAAAAGTGGCTAACAAGTACGAGATAACAGTATATTATTTAGAAACCGATCTTCTTAGCAAGGAAGAAAACGCAACATTAAAAGAACATTTTAGCTTTAGAGGAACACCACAAACATTGTTTGTTGTTGATGGTAAAGAAAAGACTGCGGCAACAAGAATAGATGGCGATGTTTCTGAAGAAAAAATTATTAGTAAATTTAAAAGTAATGGCTATATTGAATAGTCATTACTTTTTTTAGTTATCAATCATATTAATATTATCTAGTAATATCCCTGTACCTTCGGCGACACATGTTAGTGGGCTTTCGGCAGTGAATACTGGTACTTTTAATTCTTGAGATAGCAATTGATTAAAGCCATCGACAAGTGATCCTCCACCAGTTAAAACGATGCCTTTATCAATAATGTCAGCAGATAACTCTGGTGGTGTTTGTTCAAGGATGCCTTTTGCGGCATGGATAATCGTATAAACACTTTCTCTTAAAGCTTCTTCAACTTCGTCACTAGTTAAATTTATCGTATGTGGAAGTCCAGTTACTAGATCTCGTCCTCTTACTTCCATTTTTTCATTTCTACTGCCTGGGAAGACAGTACCAATAGTTATTTTTATTTCTTCAGCGGTACGTTCACCAATAAGTAATTTATATTTATCTTTGATATATTTAATAATATCATTATCAAAGGCATTACCGGCAATTCTAATGGAAGCACTTTCAACAATTCCCCCCAATGATAATATGGCAATATCGGTAGTTCCCCCGCCAATATCAATAACCATGTTACCAGATGGTTTAGAAATATCCATACCAGCACCAATGGCTGCAACTTTTGGTTCAACTTCTAAGAATACTTTTTTTGCTCCTGTTCTTTCGGCAGCTTCTTTAATAGCATTTTTTTCGACTTGAGTTATATTTGATGGACAGCAAATTAATATCCTTGGTCTTTGAAAGAAACTCTTACCATTTACTTTCTTGATAAAATAATTAAGCATTACTTCAGTTGTTTCAAAATCGGCGATTACACCATCTTTCATAGGTTTAATAGCAACGACTTTACCGGGTGTTCGGCCTAGCATTTCTCTAGCTTCGCTACCGACTGCTAATGGCCTTTTAGTATCAGCATCAATAGCTACAACACTTGGCTCATTAAGAACTATACCTTGACCTTTTATATATATTAATACGTTGGCGGTTCCTAGGTCAATACCAATATCTTTATTAAACATATAATCACCCTCTCTTATATTATTTTACCATATTTTGTTATTGTTTTACAATGATAGACTTCTTTTTCTTAAAAATAATTGTCTAGTTGACTCGCCGCCTTTAATATGTCTTGTTTCAATGTGTTCTTCCATTATTTTTTTGACAATGTTAAATTTGTTAATGTTTATTTCATATAACCTTTCTTTCATATCTTTGTGTACGGTACTTTTGCTGACATTGAATTTTTTGGCGGTATTTCTAATTGTATCTTTAGTATCTATTATATAGTCAGCAATATCATTTACACGATTTAATATTGTTTTACTCAATTTTATTACCCCTTTAGTAAATTATATTATCTGAAAAAAAGGCGTATGCCTATAATTCACCTTCAGTTTTATTATAACTTTCTTCAGGGTTAATAATTTTTCCTTGGTATGATAATTCAAAATGAAGATTATAGTCATTAGGATATAAATTACTAGTACCACTTTTACCAATTACTTGGCCTTTAAGTATAGTATCATCTTTTTTTACATTAACTTCAGATAAACTTTGATAGGTACTTATTAAATCATTACTATGTCTTATTTTAATTGTTTTACCAAGTATTTCGTTTTCTGATACATCGATAACAGTACCATCTAACACTGATATGATGTCAAATACTTCATTAAGTTTATAATCTACTCCAGAATTCTGCATATAAGTATCTTGATAGATAATTAATGATTCTTCTTGTTTTTTCTGGTCTCCATTATAGTCATAAAATGATTTGTTTATAGTTACACTCTCATTTACATATGGTTTAAGAATAGTATTTTCAGTTACAACGACAGGAATATATTCATTATCGGTAACTATTTCTTTATCAACATATTCCATATCTTCTTTACTGTCAAATTGATTTTTGTTTACGGCTTTTTGGATTAAATACATACTTGTACCAAAGACAAATATTGCTAAAGTATAAATTGCGGGTACTGCTAATAATTTTAAATTTCTTTTATTCATTTCACTCACCTACTTTCAGTTTTAACAAAATTTTATGATATATACGTTTTTTTTAATTTTTTATTTTTGTTAAACTAGTATTTTGATAATAGTGAGCTAATATTTGATCATATGTATAGCCTTCTTTGGCCATGCCTAAAGCACCATATTGACTCATACCTACGCCATGGCCGTATCCTTTTGTGGTAATACTTACTGTTTGGCCTTGGAGTTCAATGTTAAAATCTGTTGATCTTAATGATAATTTATTATAAATATCAGTACCTTTAAACTCTACATTGTTTATTTTTAAAAGAAGTATGCGATTGGTATTACTTCTTTTTTCTATTTCAATATTTAAATTTTTATTATATGGAATATTTAATAATTTATAAAATTCAGTTAAATTCATTATTTTGGTAGTTATATATGCTGATGAAACATCTTTATCCCAAGGACTTTCGACACTTTTTAGATATGCACAATCAAAATCAAAGATATTACTACTATCTTCTGTATAGCCATTACTGGTTGAAAAAAACATAGCATCAACAACTTTATCATCATATTCTAAATACTCATCAATAGTACTGTTGACAGCTTGTCGTAATTTATTAATGTTTTTTACATAGCTATTGCCCCAGGCATCTTTTAAATATTCATTATCTAGGTATACTTGATTCATGATACTATCAACAACATCATAGTCCTTATCTTTATTATACTCCATTCTCTTTAAAGCATAACTACGTGAGGCAACAGCTTGCGCTTTTAAAGCTTCAATGTCAAAATTTATAGGCATTTCTCCAGCTAGAACACCAACAATATATTCTTCTAAAGGAATCTTTTCTATTTCATTAGTCTCATTTCTTTTTACTCTGATATATATTGTATTAATATAATTAAGTTCAATTTCTTTATAGTTTTTATTGTAAATTAGAACAATAAAAAAAGGAATAAATATTAATAGTAATATAAAGATTATTATTTTTTTCATATAACCTTCTTTCTTAATACTACTTATTTACTTCCTATTATTTTAAACTTGTTAAAAAACTTATTATAAAACTAGATGTTAGATATGTTAGGCTAAATACTAAAATTATATAGAATACTTTAGCTTGATATAATCTATTTTTTTTAAATATACCATTGATATTAACACCTTCCATAGACCAAATTACAATGGCTAAAACAATTAAATATATTAAAAAATTATACATTAGCTTCAATATCCTTTATCTTGTCATTTCTAATTTTATATCTATCAATATTAGTAAATGGGGTTTCGATAAAAGTTGTTATTACTTCTTTCATTAATTCTCTATCCATTTCTTCAGATATGGCAATGGCATTGGCATCGTTATGTGCTTTTGACAACGTTGCTTCACTTGTTGTCGATACTTTGGCGCAATAGATACCTTTCATTTTATTTAGGGCAATACTCATACCGATACCTGTACCACAGATAGCTATTCCTAAATCAACTTCATGATTAATAATGCCATCTCCTAATTTTTTGGCATAGTCGGGAAAATCCGCTGGTTCTTCAGAATCAGTCCCATAGTCAATGACATTATAACCTAAGGCATTTAAATATTCAGTCAAAAATTGTTTAACTTTGACTCCACGATGATCATTTGTAATTCCAATTTTCATATAATTCAATCCTTTCATATAATTATCTAATTTAATCATAGGCAATTGATATTTTAAAGTCAATATTTTTAATATTTTTGACATGTATTTGACAATGTTTATTATATGATAATTATATAAAAATTTGTGTCAAAAAAAAGACCTAAAAGGTCATTTATTTAGATTCTTTAGCAAATCCATATTTTTTATTAAATTTGTCTACTTGTCCTTTTCTTGTAGTTGTATTTTGCGTTCCTGTGTAGAATGGATGACATGCTGAACATACTTCAACAGAGATTTCACTCTTTGTAGATTTTGTTTTAAAAGTATTACCGCAAGCACAAGTTACAGTAGCATCAACATAATTTGGATGTATATTTTTCTTCATATAATTTCTCCTTTCGCCATGACTAATACAAGTCATAGTAATAAATACATTTGATATTATATCAAGATTTTTTTAAATTTTCAACTAAAATATTAAAAATTTGATAATATCCTTTATTATTTAGATTAAAATTTGTTTCTTTTTTGTAATATTCTTGTTTATTATTTAGTATTTTATTGGTATCTATAAAAGTATAGTTATAATTTTTAGCAATACTTGATAATTTATAATTTATATATGTAAAAATATCATTATTATTATTAGTAATATTGTAGTATCCCAATATATATACTTGTTTATAGTCATATCTAGATATTTCTTTTATTATTAATTCATAATTATTTATCATACTATTTAAATATGTATATATTTCTTTGGTATTATCATTAAGTTTATAATAAAGATCGTTCATGCCAATAGATAATATTACAATATCTGATTTTTTTAATATTTGGTGAATAGATTCAGTTTTATTATCGATATCTAATTCTTGATTATATTTAATAATATTTAATAAGTCATTAATATGATAATCCTTATTAATAAAATCATTATTTACCGATATGTTTTCAATATTATTTATATATGGATTATTAGCTATATTGTCTCCAATTAAAGTTATAGATTTATTTTTGTCTTCAGTTAAATTATAGATTATATAGCAAGCATACAGTAAGAAAAAAAGAAATAATATTAGTATTATTTTTTTCATAGTTATCACTATTAAATAATATTAAATTATTTCTATTTTAGCACCTACTTGAGTTAATTTTTCAACTATTCTATCATAACCACGTAAAATATAAGCAATATTATCAATAGTTGATGTGCCTTCAGCAACTAGAGCTGCTACTAAAAGCGATGCACCACCTCTTAAATCGGTTGCTATAACATCAGCTGAATGTAATTCGGTTTTGCCTTTTATTGTGGCTTTACGATTATCTTTTCTAATGTTGGCTTTGGCACCCATCTTCTTAAGTTCTTTAATGTTTTGAAAACGATTTTCATAAATAGTTTCTTCAACAGTACTTTTTCCCTTACATTGGGTTAAAAATGTGGTCATTACTTGTTGTAAATCCGTCGGGAATCCTGGATATACCAAGGTTTTCACTTCAATTGATTTATAATCTTTTACTTCATTTATAATAACATTATCAAGGCCTATTTCCATGCCCACCCCTGCTTCAGTTAATTTAGCAATAAGAGCTTCTAAATGATTAGGAATCATATTATCTATTTTTAGATTATGTCCTAATAAAGCGCCAATTATTAAATATGTTCCCGCTTCAATTCGATCTGGAATTACTTCATGGAAACAACTATGTAGATATTTAACACCTGTGATAGTTATTGTACTTGTACCGGCTCCTTTTATCTTGGCTCCCATATTATTTAAAAATGTGGCTATATTAACAATTTCAGGTTCTTGAGCCGCATTATCAATTATGGTCTTTCCTTTAGCTTTTACGGCCGCAAGCATAATATTAATCGTAGCACCAACACTAGGAAAATCTAGATATATATTATTACCTTTTAGTTTATCTGCTTCAATTATGAAATGATTATCTTCTTCTGTAATTTTGGCTCCTAGTAATTCAAATCCTTTTAAATGAAGATTAATTGGTCTTGCACCGATAGCACATCCGCCAGGAAAATACATATCTACTTTATTAAATTTTCCTAATAATGCACCCATAAAATAGTATGAGGCACGAAGTTTTTTAGATAAACTCTCTGTTATTTCTTTATTAACAATATCACTAGAGTTTATTTCAACCTTTCCATCTTCTCTGTTTATTTTAGCATTTAAATGGACTAATATATTTTCTAAGTCATCAACATCAGTGATATTCGGTACATTACTGATAGTTACTGTCTCATCACATAAGATAGCTGCTGGTATTAAGGCAACAACGCTATTTTTAGCACCACTAACAGTAACTGTTCCAGTTAGTTTATGTCCACCTTCTATTTTAATTTTAGGCATAGGTACCTCCCTCTAATATTTTATGTAAATCCATATTTTTGGTTCAAATATACAATAACATAATATTATTAAAAATGCAAGTTTTTGACCTTGTATTGACATAATCTAAATATAAAACTGAGTTAAATACTAATCAACTCAGTTTCTTTATTTTGTTTAGCTATTATTATGTTATTAAAGGCTATTTTTTCTTTATTCAATCTGTCATTCAATGTATCTTGAGCAAGAGCTTCGGTATTATTTTCTTCAGACAAATGGGCTAAGATTATCTTTTTGGTATTATTACCAATAAATTTTGATAAATACTTAGCTGAATCATAGTTAGATAAGTGACCTTTATCGGATAATATTCTTTGACGCAATTCAAAGGGATATCTTCCATTATTTAGCATTTCAATATCATGATTACTTTCAAATATATAAATATCACGATTACTTAATATATCAAAATATTTTTTATTGATATATCCAGTATCGGTAATATAAACAACTGACTTTTTATCATTATTAATGATATATCCAACTGAATCTTCAGTATCATGTGATGTTTTTATTACTTCTATCTTTATATCTTTAATTTGAAATGTTTCATTTTCAATAAATTTATAATTTTTTACATAATCAAGATAAGGATACATTTTTTTAGTAATATATATAGTTGGATTAATATGTTTTATTAATACTTGTAATCCTTTTATGTGATCAACATGTACGTGGGTTATTAAAATAGCATCAATTTCTTGGGGATCTATATTTAATTCTTGTAATTTTGTTAGGATGTATTTACTACTGTTACCGCAATCAATTAGTATTTTGGCTTCTTTTGTTTCAATATAGGTAGTATTTCCTTTACTACCACTCGATAATACACATACTTTCATTAGTATAAACTAAATGGATTTCGTGTTGATCCACCTTGATAAGGCATACCGATCCATACTCCAAAGTCTAAGTGGGTTCCCGCGTATGATGATGAACCATATGGTGGTGTGGGAACTACAGAGCCTGTATTACCCATAGCTGCTATTCTTTGACCACGTGATACTACTTGACCTGGTTTGACATAAACAGCTGCTAAATGCATATATTGAGTATAATAGCCACTAATATTATGATTTATTATTACATAATTACCACGGCCACCATTACATCTTGTATCTCCTCTTACACAATTATTTCCAACAGCGGCAACAGTACCATTGTTAGCAGCATAAACTGGTGACCCCCATCCAACATAAATATCGATAGCTGCATGGAATGATCCCCAACGATATTCATAACCGGTCGTGATTGTATATGGTGTGCTAGTTGGCCATGCCCAATATGATAAATCAGCAACATTAGGAACATAACGTTCACCTTTTACTACTATCTGACTTACGGCTGGTTTAATTTCAACACTGCTAACAAGGGCAACATCGGCTACTTGGCCATTAATATATTGATATTTTCTGGTTACTTTATCTAAGCCATTCTCCCCTTCTCTTTCAATGTATGAATATCCGATTACTAATTCGCTATCATATTTAATCTCTGTTGGGTATTTAGATACTTCTTCAGCTACAGCATGCTTTTCTACAACAACACTAATTATTGGATTAATTAATCCAACATTAACTTTTTGTGATTCATATAATAAATTATTAACACTTGTAAATTCTGGGTTAGCTATAAGAAATTCTTTTGTATTTAATTTGTTGGCATTGGCAATTGATTCAATGGTATCTCCTTCTTTAACAATGTAAGTATTTTGTTCTTCAGTTGAACCATACATTAAATATTTTGTTAATTCACCAACATCGGTAAATATAACTTCATCAGTTGAAATATATCCTTCTTTATATGTAACATTCTCCTTTAGGTATATACTTTCAACTAATGAGCCTGTATCGACAATTGGGCTTTGTGTTCCCTCCATAAAGGAATTGTATTCTTTTTCATCAATGAAAGCTTTAACTATATTAACAATGGCCTCATCAAAAACATCTTTGCTTGTAACATTTATGGTTGTTTCTGTTTTCTTTGCCTCTTCTTCTTCAGATGATTCTTCTTTTTCAATTTTAATAATTGTTCCTTTAAGAGTAAAATTCTGTTCTTTAACTAGAAGATTATATATTTTTTCATTACTATCATATTTTTGATTATAAGTAACTATTTTCTTTATTTCAACACCTTTTGGGGTATATATTTTTGATACTTTGTATTTCTCTTTTAATGTTTCTTCTTTTTTATTAATATATGCTTCAAAATCATCTTTAGATTTAACAGTACCAATTTTTTCACCGTCTAGATAAACGTTATATAGTTCAATAGGATTTTTATTGGATGTTAGTTTAAATCCTAAGAGAAAAATACTGGCAATGGAAAACATTATTATGAATATTATTCCAATACTCCATTTACCTTTCATTTGTATCACCATCCTTTTTTAGTGATAAGAACGTTGATGTTTTTTTCTTAAATAACATATCGATGGTTGCAGTAGGCCCATTACGATGCTTTAAGATAATAAGTTGAATTGGGGATGGGGTTGAATCGTCAGTTTGTGGAACATCCACATCTGGAGCATGAAGGGCTGCAACGATATCGGCATCTTGTTCAATGGCTCCGGATTCTCTTAAATCACTTAAAACCGGTCGTTTGTCTTCTCTTTTTTCAACATTTCTTGATAATTGTGATAATGCTATGACTGGAACATTTAATTCCAGAGCCATAGTTTTTAATTTTCTTGATATTTCAGATATTTCTTGTTGTCTAGCGCCTGCATATCGTCCTGAGGAATCTATTAGTTGTAAGTAATCGATGACAACTAAGCCTAAGCCTTCGCCTTGAGTAGCTAATCTACGGCATTTAGCTTGTATTTCGCTGGCGGTAGTTGATGCACCATCATGGAAATAAATATTAGTATCTGACAATTGACTAATAGCTTCATTTATACGGCGATAATCTTCATTTTCTAATCTACCAGTTTGTAATTTTTTATTATCGACTTGTCCTAGGGAACTAATCATTCTTAGAACCAGTTGCTCAGCAGGCATTTCTAATGAAAAAATGGCAATATTCTTTTTGGTTGATTTAGCCGCGGCAGCTGCGATATTAAGCGCAAAAGCGGTTTTACCAACGGCTGGACGAGCCGCAATTATTATTAATTGAGTTTCATGTAAGCCTTCGGTTACATTATCCAAATCTCTTAATCCTGTGGTTAACCCAGTAATTTTCCCTTTATTTTTTACTAGCATATCAATATCTTCTTGAGTTTTGTTTAAAACATCACTAATTTTTCTAAACTCAGTTGTTCTTCTGGTTTTACCTACATCAAGAATTGATTTTTCTGCTAATTCAACGGTTTCTGAGACATCTACATTTTCTTCATATGCTTTTTTCTCAATGGATGTCGCTGTTTCAATTAATTTTCTTAAAGTGTATTTTTCGGTAACTACATCAATATAATAATCAATATTAGCACCAGTAGCAACACTATTAATTACTTCTGATAAGTACTCTACTCCACCGACTTGATTTAAAAGATTACGATCTACTAATTCGGTTGTTACAGTATTAACATCAACTGGTTTATGTAAGTTATATAAATCTTTTATTATTTCAAATATTTTAGCATTACTATCTAGATAAAAAAATTCTTTTTCTATATCTTCGCATCCCTTTTGAAGAGATGAATGTGACCAAAACATTGATCCGATAAGAGCTTTTTCAGCATCAATATTATGAGGTAGTCCTTTATTCATGATATCACCACTTTACTTTACAATACGCATAACTTCTTTTATTTGATTATACTATAAAATGAGAAATATGTCATTAATTATATTAAAAAACAATCAAGGTTATTGCTTGATTATTAGTTTTCTTTTAAATTTACTTTTATAATTGCTTCGACTTTTTTATGGAGCATTATTTTTACATTGTGTACTCCAATAGTATTTAATTGACTATCCAGAATTATTTTCTTTTTATCAATATTATATCCTAGTTCATTCAATTTTTCACTTATTTGCTTGGTGGAAATAGTACCAAATACTTTGCCATCTTTTCCTGTTTTAACATTAAAAACAATTTTTTCTTTTTCTAATTTGGCTTTTATGGTATTGGCTTCTTTGATTTCTTTTTCTTCTTTTAATTCTCTTTTCTTAATATCATCATTTAATCTGTCATTGCTACTTTTGGTATACTTTACGGCATAACCATTCTTAATTAAAAAATTAACAGCATAACCATCAGATACTTCTTTTATTTCATCTACTTTACCTTGCTTTTTTAGATCTTTAATAAAAATTACTTTCATTATTTCCTACCTTTCTTTTATCAAAAAAATAGATATAAATTATCTATTTTGTTGTATATGGTACAAAGCCCATGAATCTTGCTAATTTAACTTGTTCTGCTACATGTCTTTGGTGTTTAGCACAAGTTCCAGTAAATCTTCTAGGTAAAATCTTACCACTATCATTTATATATTTAGTGATTACATTAACGTCTTTATAATCAACTGGTTTTCCCATGCACATATAACATACTTTTTTTCTTTTTTTGCGAAATTCTGCCATGTTCATTCCTCCTTTTTTAGAAAGGTAAATCGCTATCACTTATTTCTACTTTTTCACCAAAGCTTGCAAATGGATCACTATCAATAGATGTTCCAGCAGGTTCATCTATTGGCGCTGAATCAAATGGATTTTCTTCTGGCATAGATTGTTGTCTATTATTATCAGAGGCTGATCCTAAAAATTCAACATTGCTTGCTACTACTTCAGTAACATAAGTTTTTTTACCTTCATTATTATCATAGCTTCTTGTTTGAATTCTTCCTTCAACGGCTACTTGTCTTCCTTTGGCTAAATATCTTGAGACATTTTCAGCTTGTTTATCCCAAACAACAACATTTATAAAATCGGTTTCTGGTTCACGACCAGCTCCGGTACGTCTGCTTATCGCAACGTTTATTTGGCATACAGCCATACCACTTGTTGTGTGTCTTAATTCTGGGTCTCTTGATAATCTACCAATTAAAAATACTTTATTCATATTTTCCTCCTACTTTTCGATATTTATTACTAAATGTCTAATAACAGATTCGTCGATTGAAGCAATACGATCAAATTCTTTTACAGCTTTATCATCTTTTGAATCGATGTTATATAAATAGTAGAAGCCAGACTTGAATCCCTTTATTTCATATGCGAATTCTTTTTGTCCTAATTCTTTAGATAAAGTAATTACTGCTTTATTATCTGTTAATGCTTTTTCTAATTTTTTAACAGTATCTTTTACAGTTTTTTCTTCTAAATCAGGTTTTACTATGAACATTATTTCATATTTTCTCATATAAACACCTCCTTATGGTCTAATGGCCTTTTCAGGCAAGGAGCTTTCGCTCAGCAAGTATTATAGCAAAAAATAATTTTAAAGTAAAGTTTTTTTTAATTATTCATAATATTTGTCAAGATTTTGTGGTACTTGATCATTCATTACGGTATTTATTATTTTTTCTTCTTGTTCTTTAGTTACTTTTTTTCCAGTCATTTGTGATAAAGTGTTTATTACCTCTTTTAGTGTTGTTTCATCTTTCATATTACCATTTTGTAATTTGTTAGCTAAATCTAAAATAGTATTTTTATCAACATTTGTTTTCTTTTCTACCTTTTTAAAAAAACTATCTGAAAATCCCATAATACCTCCTCTATCTTAGTATATGTAATAATTAAAAAGTTAGCATTACTGCTAACTATTTATGATGAAATTTATTTTTAAATTGTTCAAATTGATATTTTTTTCCCTTTTTGTGGACCATTTTGGCCATTTCTTCAGGATTTTTATGATATTCATGGTATAATTCATCTCTAACTTTTAATGCAAAGGCATATTCTGGATATTTATCGGTGATCGTATCGTCTAAATGGTGTCCGTACGCTATCGATATTGGAGATGGATTTTCCATAATATATAATTTTTCATATAGTAATGGTAGAGTCTCAATAGTAATATCACGGTTAAATTTTTTCCCAATTCTAGGATATGTAAATATTGCATGTGTCAATTCATGAATACTATCTAGCATCAGTTCTTCATCTATGGCATTTGGTTTTATATATGGCAAATTTAGATGAATTCCTTTCAGGATTCCCGTATTTCTATCAATTAAATAAGCGCAACCTATTATTATTCTTTCTTCGTAATAATCACTATCAATCATTGTTGAATGTTCTTCAAAATATTTGAACATTTCTTCATTATATAATCGATGTTTTTTAAAAAAATCTATTAATTTGGGGTTGAATCTCATTATTCTTCTCCCCTATTCTTAAATTCTATTTGAATTGGAGTTCCTTCAAAGTCAAAAGATTCTCTTATTTTATTTTCAAGATATCTTTCATACGAGAAATGGACTAAATTTTTACTATTTACATTGAAAACAAATCTAGGAGGCATCGTTCCTTTTTGAGAGACGAAATATATTTTTAATCGTTTCCCTTTGTATGATGGTGGTTGATTTAATATGACTGCATCTCTAATTACATCATTTAAGATACTTGTTTTAATCTCTTTTTTAGAGTTTTCATACACTTTCTTTATTTCTGGCATTAAGGTATGAATTCTTTTTTTAGTTTTTGCTGATAAGAAAACAATTGGAACATATGATAAAAATTGAAATTCATTGCGCATTAGTTTAGTGTATTCGGCTATTGTCTCATCTTTTTTAGTATCCCATTTATTGACAACTAAAACAATTGGTTTGCCAGCTTCTAGTGCATAAGATGCAATGTGTTTATCATGTTCAATTATCCCTTCTTCAGCATTTATAACAACAACGCATACATTACTTCTTTCAATAGCTTTCATAGCTCTAATAACACTATATTTTTCAATGTTTTCATATATTTTACCGCTTTTTCTAATTCCAGCGGTATCAATAATAACATATTCCTCTTTATCATAAGTAAATGGAGTATCAATAGCATCTCTTGTTGTACCTGCTATATTAGAAACAATTGATTTTTCTTCGTTTACAATAGCATTAACTAGACTACTTTTTCCAACATTTGGTCTTCCAATGACACAAAATTTTATTTTATTGTCTTCCAATATTTCTTGTTCATATGGGTGAAAGTCTGATGTTATTTCGTCTAGCAAATCTATTATTCCTAAATTATGTTCGCCACTAATTGGAATAATATTTTCAAATCCTAATTCATAATAGTTATATATATCATTTTTTCTTTTTTCATTATCAATTTTATTGGCTGCTAAAACAATTTTTTTACCGCTTTTTATTAGCATATCTCTAATAACAAAGTCATTACGATTCAATTCTTCTTTACCATCAATAATAAAAACGATAACATCTGCTTCATCAATAGCAAGTGATGCTTGAACAGTAATTTCTTTATTAAAATCTTCATTACCGACATCTATTCCACCGGTATCAATAAGATGAAACTTATAATTGTTATATGTTACATCTCCATATATTCTGTCTCTGGTTACGCCTGGTGTATCTTCAATAATGGATATTTTTTTGCCAACTAATTTATTAAAAATAGTAGATTTTCCAACATTTGGGCGACCAACCAGGGCCACTGTAGGCATTTTCATGGCATTCCTCCTTAAATAATTTCTAGATTTTCAACAATTTTATCATGAACTTCTTGGCGTCCCATTTTAGTTACACTAGAAAATAAGACTAAATCCTCTTTTGTTACACCTAAAGTTTTAGTAATAATATTAATTTGTTTTTCATGGCTATTCTTACTTACTTTATCTACTTTAGTACATATTAATGTAACAGGGATATTATAATGTTTTAAATAATTATACATCATAATATCATCTTCTGTTGGTTTATGTCTAAAATCAATCAGCATAAAGACCATCTTTAAATTATCTCTATCTTCAAGATAATTTTCCATAATTAGACCAAATTTATCTTTTAATTGTTTATTTACTTTGGCAAAACCATATCCCGGAGCATCTACCAAGTAAAAATAATCATTAATTAAATAAAAATTCAATGTCTGGGTTTTACCTGGCTTGGATGATGTCCTAGCAAAATTTTTTCTTCCAATTATGGTATTTATAAAACTACTCTTTCCAACATTAGAACGGCCTACTAATAAAAATTCATTTTTATTGTCAGTTGGGAATTGACTAACTCTAACAGCAGAAATAGTTAATTTAACATCTAAAATTTTCACACAAATCACCAATATAATTATAGCAAATATTTTTAATTTAAGCAAATATGTGTTAAAATACCAGTTGTGATGTGTATGAATAGGTTATTAGATAATTGTTTATTGTGTCCAAGACAATGTGGTATTAATAGAAACAAAAATGGATTAGGATTTTGTAGAGCAGGTAATAAAATTAAGATTGCTAAAGCATATTTACATATGTGGGAAGAGCCTCCAATTACAGGAAAAAATGGTTCAGGTACAATATTTTTTTCCAATTGTAATTTAAGATGTATATTTTGTCAAAATTATTACATAAGTGAAGAAGGTAATGGGGTAGAAATAGATATTAAACGTTTTAGTGAGATATGTCTTGATTTACAAAATATGGGGGCCACAAATATAAATTTAGTAACCCCAACCCATTATTTTCCTTTAATTATTGATGGAATAAAATTAGCTAAGAAAAACGGATTAAAAATACCAATTATCTATAATTCAAGTGGTTATGAAACTGTAGAAACAATTAAATTGTTGGAAGATATCGTCGATGTATATTTACCTGATTTTAAATATTATAGTGATAAATATGCGATTAAATATTCTGGATGTACGGACTATTTTAAGTATGCTAGCGAAGCATTAGCAGAAATGGTTAGGCAAAAACCCAGATGTATATTTGATAAAAACGGTAACATTATTAGTGGGGTAGTTGTCAGACATTTGTTATTACCAGAAATGGAAGAAGATTCTAAAAAAATTCTTAAATATTTATATGATAATTATAAAAATAAGATTTATATAAGTATAATGAACCAATATACACCTATTAGAAAATGCAAGTTTGCTGAATTAAATAAGAGAGTGGATGATTCAGTATACGATGAAGTAATCGAGTACGCATGGAATATTGGTATACGTAAAGCATTTATTCAGGATGGTGGAACGCAAAGTGATAGCTTTATACCTGAATGGGATTTTAAATTATAGAAAAAACGGATTTCTCCGTTTTATTTTTTATCTGTCATCGCTTCTTGGTAGTATCATCAAAGCAAGTCTTAATATTTCAAGAAATGTTGATAATACTGATGCAACATAAGTGAAAGCAGCAGCTCTAAGCATTTTTGCTGAGCCTTTTTGCTCATCAACATCTAGAATATGTAAAGTGTCTAGCTCGATTTTTCCACGTCTTGAAGCGTCAAATTCTACTGGTAGGGTAATTAACTGAAATAAAAGCATACCAAGTAGTAATATTAAGCCAATTAAAGCTAATTTTAGAGCTCCCATAATAAGGCCAATCATAATTACTACATATCCTATTTTAGTAGAAAAGTTTACTAATGGAACTATTTTTGATCTAATTCTCATTGGAGTATAACCAATTTTATCTTGAATTGCATGACCACATTCATGAGCAGCAACTGAGACAGAGGCAATACTCGTTCCTGAATAAATATCTGATGATAATCTAACTACTTTCTTAGTTGGATCATAGTGATCAGTTAAGTTACCAGATACTTCTTGGACCGGAACATTTTTAAGTCCATGCTTATCTAATATTTCTCTGGCAACATTTTCCCCTGTTTTGTGACTTCTTGAAGCAACTTGTTTATACTTACTATAGTTACTAGTAATTAAGATTTGAGCTAACGATGTTATTGCAAGACCTAATATTGGTAATCCATAGTATAATAAACCAGAAATTTGATAATCCATTATTTACTCACCTCAAACGTAGTTCCTTCTCGAGTATCTTTTAAAACAACGCCTTTTGACAACAATTCATTTCTAATTGAATCAGCTAATTCAAAATTCTTATTCTTTTTAGCTTCAGTTCTTTTTAAAATCATTTCTTCAATATATTTAACCAACTCTTCATTATGGGAAGTCTCTTCTTCTTTTAATAAATTTAAAGATAACACTTTATCAAAAGATTCTACAAGGGCTAATTTAGTATTATTATTAATATTGCTTTTTAATACATCATATAGAACTGTTAGTGCATTGGAAGTGTTTAAATTGTCTGCTAAAGCATT
>CADAMI010000021.1 GCA_902788975.1 uncultured Erysipelotrichaceae bacterium
GAAGATCGCGGGTTCAACTCCCGTCGGAACCGCCATTTTTTATGGCTTCATAGCTCAGTCGGTAGAGCAGAGGACTGAAAATCCTCGTGTCGCTGGTTCAATTCCCGCTGGAGCCACCATTAAATAAAAAAATCTCGGCATTAGCCGAGTTTTTTAGTATTTATTTAACTAAAAATTTAGAAGAATATCCCTGCTTCTAAAGTGGCCAGCACAACATATATGAAAATATAATTAAGTTTTAAATAAAAGCAGATGAAACAATTGACAAAATTTGCAACTCTTTATATAATTATAATAGATAATTATTAAGATAGAGGTGGTAGGCAATGGTTAGTTACAATAGTAGTGATGTAGTACAATGCTTAAGACAATATGAAATGTTTGCAAATAGCTTAAATTTAGTTAAAAATAAAGAACAAAGAGAAATGATTATTAAGCAATTAACTAAATTAGAGGAAAAAATAATAGCACTTACAAATGAATCTTATGAAGAAGAATACTATGCACTTGCTAATAAGGAATGTGGATTACTTGATGATGAAAAAAATAGAGTTAATTTACTTATTGACTTAATTAATCAAAGATTATCATATATTGAAAAAAGATGTAATAAGCATTATGCTTTAACTGGTGAAAGTATAAATGTATCTGAAGTTCTTGGAGCTGATAAACTTGATGAATATGAAAATAGAGTAAGGGTTATAGATAAATATGTTAAAAATATTAAGTTAGAAAAGGAACTTAATGAAGAAGTAAAATCACTTACTAATAAGATTGCTTTGGCTAGTGAAAAGATAGATATTAATAAATCATTAAATGTTGAATTAGAAGCAACTTTTAAGAAAGAATTTGATGAGGCGTTTCGTGAACTACATCTTTATGATTTGTTGGAAATGCAAGATGATATTGAGTATGCATACGAAGAAACTGAAAGGTCACTTACTTTAGCAGAACTTAATTTAGAGACAGCCAAAACAAGTCCAATTAATATTCTTAATGATTGTCAAGGAATGTATGATGATATTGTTAAAGATTATAATAAATATAAAGAACAAATGAGTATTATAAAACTTATGACCGTTTATAATAAAGATGTAGATAACTACGATGAATTATTAACTAAGCGTAAAGAAATTAATGATATTATTAAATATATAAAAAATCAAGAATTTTTAGATATGGTAATGGATATGGTTTCTAAACAATTTAATACAATTACCATGGAAGGACAAGATATTAACACATACAACGACTTAGTTCTTGAGAAAGATAGAAAGATTGATGCTTTAAGGGAAATTGATGAAGAAAACAATAGTGAAAAGTTCCAATCTATTTTAAAAGAATTAATTGAAAATGAGAAAAAACGTCAAGAAAAAATACTTGAAGAACAAAGAAAAATTGAAGAAGAAGAAAAAAAGAGAAAATTAGAAATTGAAAGAAAACGTCAAGAAGAAATATTAAAGAGACAAAGAATTATTGAAGAAGCTAGAAAGAAAGAAATTGAAAAGAGAACAAAACAAATGCTTGAGGAACAACATAATTCAGTAATTCAAGGCAAGAAGAAAGTTAGTTTTGAAACAATCAAAGATAATACTTTAGAAGAAGAAGAGAAATTTGATAAATCACAAGAAATTAATGAAGATAAAATAATTGATACTCGTGAAGATAAATTTGCAAAATTAAATATAGAACCAAGTGATTTAACTGAAGAAAAAGTAGATGATAATAAAAATGATAATTTCTTCTTTAAGAATAAAGTAGATATAGAAAAAGAATTATTTGATGAATTTAATAAGAGAGAAGAACCTGTTGTTAAGCAAGAAGAAGTTGTTGAACCAATAGATAACTCAGGAATAGTTCAAATAGATAGAGAAGTAATTGAACAAAAAAGGAATATAGATTTAACAGAAAAGTTAAACGAAAATGTGGAGAATACAAACAAATTTCCTGATATGTCAATTGATGAATATATGAAAAATTTTAATGCAAATAATGTTAATAATGTTGAAGATTTATTTGGCGATGATGCTTTTCCAAATATTCCAATGTAATATAATAGCGCAAGTGAGGTGATTATATGTTAGTTATCAATACAACTAATGAGAATCTTTTAAAAATGAAAGAAAAATTGTTAGAAGTTTCAATTGGTGATAATAGTAGTATATTAGAAGATTATAAAAAATATGCTAAAGAAATTGATGATGATTACTATAATCAAATCATTAAAAAAATAGAAAATTGTAATTATAATAGTTTATCATTTGAAGAACAAATAAAATTTTTAAGTGAAATTGAAGATGATTATAATTATTTAAATCAATTACAATGGATGTTTAGAAATGTTTATGATAAATATACCGATGATAATTTAGAATTATCAAATATAAATAATATTTTGATTGATAATGTTATTGAAAGAAAAAGTGATATTCAAGGATATTTGATTAATATTAAGAATCTTGATAGTAATGCAATTGAATTAGATAGATTAAAATATCAATTGGTATCTTTTGATAAAGAAAATGTAAAATTAAAAAATGTATTTAATGAGATAAGAAACAATCTAAGAAATCAAGTTATTAAAGCTGAAGGTAGAGTTTATAATACTAAAGGCAATATGGAAACTATTAGTGTTGTTTCTGAACTTAGAAAATATGGAATTGATTTAAAAGAAATAGTTCAAGATTCGAAAAAATTAAAGAATATATTTAGAAAGTTTAGTGAAGAAAAAGATACTCAAAATGAGATGTTCGAAGCAACAATTAATTTGCCTAATAGAGATGAAGAAATATGTAATCAAATTGAACATGAAACTATTGAATGTGCATATAAATATAGTTTAATTGAGTTAGTAAGTGAAGTATGTAAAACTGATACAGAATATGATTTATTTAGAAATAGTTTATATAAAATAGCTGATATAATTGCTTCAATAAAAGGCTATTTACAGAAATTAGGTATTAAGTTTTATATTAATCCTTTTGATAGAATTAAAATAGATAGTCAAATACAAGTTGTTGATTCAATGACAGATTATGAAAAGGAAATTAATAATGTTAAAAAGACTATTACATATATTTCTTCAATGATCGATGAGACAACAGAAAAAAATCGTGAATTATTAATTGCTATTAATAATGATATTAAAATAATTGATGATAATAATCAAAAAGAAAATAAATCTAATCAAGAATATACCGACTATGATGAAACAGATGATATTAAAACATTTGGTGATATAGTTTTGAGTAATGACTTTAAGGATAATCAAGTAATATCATTAAGAAAGCTAAGTGATGATTTTAAAATTGATAGAGCATATGAAAAAACAGCTGGCGTAATAAAAAGAGTATATGAAATGATTAATACCGTACCAATTGTTAGTGATAGTAAAACACCAGAATTAATTTTGGAACCTGTTGTTCAAGAAAAAAAAGATATTCATGATAAAGATAGTAAATTGGATAATGATTCTACAAATTTAAAACAAGAGCATAATAAATCTTTTGATATTCAGCATGATATTACTAGTGGAAAGACAGATGATTTAATAGTAGATAATAGTGATCAGGTATTTATTGATGATACTTTACCAAAAAAAATAGATAATAATTTGTTTCAAGAAGTAATGCCATTTGAGTCAACACCTTTATTTAATGAAAGGTATGATTCTGATATATTTGATGATAATAATAATTCAAAAATGATAATAGATCTTTCAGATAGTCTAAGTGATAAAAATTCTTTTGAACAAAAATCTAGTATTATTCAACTTGATAAAAAGAAGGAAAATGATGATTTGAATTCAATGATGCCGGATGCTTTTTGGGTAACTAAAGATGATCAAGATAATAAGAAAATGGACAAAGATTTATCGTTTGACGAACAGGTAGCTGCATTGATTGAAGATGATGATCAAATAAAAAGTAAAAAGAAAGTAGCATAAGGAGGGTAATATGAAATTAGAAATAAATAAGATAGTAACGCTTGGAAATAATGAAGAATATTTAGTTGTTGATAAAGTAGAAAAAGATGGTAAGGAATATTACTATATAGCTGAAGTTAATGATGATGAAACTGATATAAAAGATAACTATAAAATAGTAAGCGCTACATATGATGATGATAATATTTATTTGGATGAAGTTTTAGGTGAAGATCAACTAAAAGCTATTCTTCCTTTGTTTGTAAAAGAATAATGCCAAAATTGGCATTTTTTCTTGACAAAATAATAAATATTTAATATAATCATAATCGGTACATTTTATATCTGACTGTTTTTCGTATTGGGAACACGGGAAATGGAAGGATAAATATTAATATTATAAGGAGAAAAAAATGAAGACATTTATGCAAAGTAAGGAAACTGTTGCTAGAGAGTGGTACGTAATAGATGCAAAAGATGTAGCACTTGGTAGAGTAGCAGCTAAAGCAGCATCAATGTTAAGAGGAAAACATAAAGTTACATATACGCCTCACATTGATTGCGGTGATAATATTATCATTATTAATGCTGAAAAGATATTATTAACAGGTAATAAATTAGAAGGAAAGAAATATTATGATCACAGTAGATATGCTGGTGGTCTAAGAACAAGAACAGCTAAAGAAATGGTTGAAAGTTATCCAGTTGAAATGGTTGAAAGAGCAGTTAAAGGAATGCTTCCACATAATAGATTAGGAAGACAAATGTATAAGAAATTATTTGTTTATGCAGGAAGTGAACATCCACATACAGCACAACAACCAAAAGAAATAAAGGTAGGTAGAGAATAATTATGGCAAAGAAAGAAACAAGAACATTTTGTGGAACTGGTAGAAGAAAAAGTTCAGTAGCTAGAGTTATTCTTACTCCAGGAAAAGGTAAAATTACTGTTAATGGTAGAGATGTTAATGAATATATGCCATTTCCAGTATTAGTTATGGATTTAAAACAACCACTTGAATTAACTAATAATTTAGAAACATTTGATATCGATTGTAATGTAACTGGTGGTGGCTTTTCAGGACAAACTGGAGCTATTAGACTTGGTATTACAAGAGCACTTTTAGAATATGATAAAGAAAATGAAGCTAATGAAGATAGCTATAGAAAGATTCTTAAGAAGGCTGGAATGGTTACTAGAGATCCTAGAAGTAAGGAAAGAAAGAAACCAGGATTAAAAGCTGCTAGACGTGCACCACAATTTAGTAAGAGATAATAAAATTATGAAAGTCCAAAATTTTGGACTTTTTTCTTTTACTAAAGTGTAAACTAATATTTACTTAATTATTTAATGTGTTATAATTATAATTGAGGAAGGTAGTTAAAATGAATAGTAGTGAAGCAAACAAAAAGAATTTAGAGTATTGGGATAAATTACATAAGGATTATGAAAGGGATAAAATAAAAGTTGATGACTGGATGTGGGTATTTAATAAAACAATTGAAGAATCAAGAGGACCAGTAATTGATCTAGGTTGTGGTAGTGGAAATGATACGTTGTATTTATTAAATAAGGGTAAAAATGTTTTTTCTTGTGATGGTTCTATGAATGCGGTGCTTAATATGCGTAAGAATTTTCCTGAAATTGAAGGAGCAATATGCTTTGATATGTTGAATGTATTTCCTTTTGGAAATAATACAACTGATTTAGTGGTAGCTGATTTATGTTTACATTATTTTACGACTGAAGATACGATTAAAATACTTAAGGAAATAAGAAGAATACTAGTTAATAGAGGACATTTGTTATTTAGAGTAAATTCAATGAATGATATAAATCATGGAGCAGGACAAGGCTTAGAAGTAGAAACACATTTATATATGACAGAAGATGGAAGATATAAGAGATTTTTTGATGCTAAAGATATTTATGAAATGTTTAATATATTTGATATAAAATATGTTAGAGAAGAAACAATGAAAAGATATAAATTAGAGAAAAAAACATATGTTGTGGATGCGAAAAATATAAAATAAAAAGGGAGATATTTATGAAAAAAAAGAATAATCTATTATTATATTTATTGTTATTAATAATAATACTAGGGAGTTGTGTGTTACTTTATTTTGGACTTAAGAAATATTTAAGTAATGATGAAAATAAAAAACTATTTGATAATGAATCATTACCAAGATTTGATGCTTCTTTAGCAACACAACCATTGGTTGACGCATTTGTTTTAGATTTTACAGGAAGTACTCCTAAAGAACTTGGAAGAGAATATACGAATACACATCCAGGATATGTAAAACTTATAAATAATGAAACAGATTTAATCGTGGTAACAGAACCTAGTGAAGAAGAATTATTATTAGCAAGTGAAAAGGGAGTAGAATTAGAAATTACTAAAGTAGTTAATGAGGGATTTGTTTTCTTTGTTAATAAAGATAATAAAGTAGATAATATTAGTTTTAGCAATCTCCAAAAGATATATACGGGTGAAATAACTAATTGGAAAGAATTAGGTGGTAATGATAGTGAGATTATTGCTTATCAAAGACCAGTTAATTCAGGTAGTCAAACAGGATTAATTAGTTTGGTTATGAAAGGATTAGAGTTAAAAGTACCAACAGTAAAAGAATCAGTTGAACTAAGTATGGCAGGTATTGTTGATTATGTTGCTAATTATGAAAATAGTATTGATGCGATTGGATATTCTTATTACTATTATGCAAATGAGATGTATAAGAATGATCGTTTAAAATATTTAGGAATAGATGGTGTGGTGCCTAATTATAATACAATCCAAGATGGCAGTTATCCTATACTTACGGCTTATTACATTGTAACTAGAAAAGATGAAACAAATAAGAATGTTTTAAAATTAAAAGAAGCAATGTTATCTAAACGTGGTCAAAAGATAGCTAGTGAGGCTGGTTATGTTCCAATTAAGTAAAAAAAGAATAATTTTAATTATTGTTGTTTGGATTCTATTGCTAGCATCAACAACAGGAGTTACTTGGTATCTATATAAGGATAATGATAATAGGTCTAAACAAGTGAATAATATGAAACCTTATTATAATGAACTTGATTATTATACATTTTATGATGAAAATGATTTAAAGGTTAATAAGAGATATATTGATGAAGAAAGAAAATATCAAAGATATGAATATATTGAAATTAGTGGTTTAAGAAATAAGAAGCTTCAAAATAAAATTAATAAAGAATTATATGATACTGTAAAAGAAGGAAGCAATAATAATGCTACTTCAATACATTCAAGATTGTATTTAAATGCCTTTAATATATTGTCAGTAATGATTGAAACTTATTATGATGACAAGGATATAACTAAAGAGTTTTATAATTATGATTTAAATACTGGTGATTATATTAAATTTGATGATTTATTTACTAATACCGCCAATATATTTAGTATTGTATATGATGGATGTTATAATAAGTTGTCGACAGATATTTCTTTTTCATTACTTTCTTTAAATAAGCAGATTCAAGCTGCCAAAATATATAATGAAAATGGAGCGGTTTCACAATATTATGTTAATAAGAGTTTAGATGAATTAGAACAAGAAAAGAAATCTTATGAAGAAAAAATGACTAATATTGAAAATTTATCAATTGAATATAGTAAACAAGTTATGGATATTTCAGAAAAAAACTTTTTAATAACTAATTATGGAATTATTTTATATGATGAAGATAATAAGGAAATTACTATAAGAGCAAGGAATAATATGGAATATATGGCTTATTATGAAAAATATATGAATAATAAGAATCTCTATGAAAAAGATAATGTAGGATTAAATAATTTATTCTTGTCTGGTAACAATAATGCTTATCTTACTTATAATAGGGTTGAAAAAGTAAAAGATTATGCACTTATTGATTTTGAAAAATGGGATATAGATGTAAATGATAATGAGATAAATTATATTGATAAAAAAATTAACGAATATAAAAATAAATTAGATAAAAATTTATTTAGTTATATAAATATTAATAGTAATTATAATAGTTATAGTGATAGTAATATTGATTCTTTATATGGGAATATTATATTATGTACAATGAGTAAGGATTATTATAATTCAGTTTATTATAAAAAACTTTTCTTAATAAAAGAAAATACTATGTATTCATATAATAATTATTATAAGGATGATAATATTAAGTGTAATAATCAAAATGTTGGAGTTATATATGTTAATGATATGCTTTATGATAAGGTAGAAGATATATTTAAAGATGATTTTGATTATCAAGGATATTTAATTGCAGAATATTATAAGAGTATTAAAGAATTATATGATGAAGGAAAACTAGATGAACTTAAAAGTAAATTTAATTTTGGATTTACAGGTTATGCGGCAATATATATTGATTATTTAGATAATAATACTGATACGTATAGTGAGGTAGATGTAACTGTTAGTATTGATAAAGTACCTAAAGAGTATTTAAAAATTGATATATCTTGATTATTTTAAAGAAAATGCTTGCATAAAATAAAAATATAGTGTATTATTAATATGTTCCTATTTCTTGGGGTTACGTACTCCTTACGAATTACTAGGGAATAGGTGAAAAATATTAAAGGAGGAATAAAATATGGCTTTAACTAAAGAAACTAAGACTAAGATTATTAAAAAATATGCTAGAGATGAAAAAGATACTGGTTCTCCAGAAGTTCAAATAGCTATTTTAACTGAAGAAATTAATGCTTTAACAGAACATTTAAAGAACAATAAACAAGATAAGCATTCAAAACGTGGTCTTTTAATTAAGGTTGGTAAAAGAAGAAGTTTACTTAACTACTTACTTAAATCTGATGTTAAGAGATATCGTGAAGTTGTTAAGAGTCTTGGACTTAGAAAGTAAAATTATAATTGTAATTAGTAGGCACTCTTTTTTGAGTGTCTTTAATTTGGTAGAAATGAGGTAGAATATGGAAAAGAAAGTTTTTAAAATGAATTTTAGGGGAAGAGAATTGGTTGTTGAACATGGAGAGGTTGCAAAACAAGCACATGGAGCTGTTTTGGTTAGATATGGGGATACGGTAATATTATCGACAGCTGTTGTATCTAATAATGCTAATCTATTATCTGATTTTTTTCCATTAATGGTTTTATATAATGAGAAATTATATTCAGTGGGTAAAATACCTGGAGGATTTATTAAAAGAGAAGGTAGGCCAACAGATGCGGCTACACTTGCTGCAAGAATGATTGATAGACCACTTCGTCCATTATTTCCAGAAGATTTTAGAAATGAAGTACAAGTTGTTAATACAGTTTTATCTGTTGATAAAGATAATTCACCGGAACTTACAGCTTTATTTGGTTCAAGTTTAAGTGTATCTATCAGTAAAATACCATTTAATGGACCTGTTGCAGCTGTTAAAGTAGGTAGAGTTAATGGAGAATTTATTATAAATCCAACGGTAGAAGAAGCAGAATTATCTGATATTGATTTAACAGTAGCGGGAACTAAAGAAGCTATTAATATGGTTGAAGCTGGGGCTAGAGAAGTATCTGAAGATGATATGTTAGAAGCTTTAATGTTTGGTCATGAAGCAATTAAAGAATTAATTCAATTTGAAGAAGAAATAATTGCTGAAATTGGCGAAGAAAAAATGGAATATGAAAAACTTGAAATTAGTGATGAATTAAGGAAAGAAGTAATTGATTTCTGTCATGATAAAGTTGATGCTGCCTTAAGAATTAAAGATAAAATAGAAAAATATGAAGCAATCGATAAAGTAAAGGCAGATTTGGAAGAAAAATATAAAGCATTATATGAAGATAAAATGAAACCTGATGAATATAAAGAATTGATAACTAAGGTATTGCTTGTGTTTCATGATGTTGAATATGAAATATTTAGAAATATAACTGTTTTAGAACATACAAGAGCAGATGGTAGAGCAATGGATGAAATTAGACCATTATCAACTGCTATTGATTTATTACCTAGAACACATGGCTCAGCATTATTTACAAGAGGACAAACCCAAAGTTTAGCAACAGTTACTCTTGGAGCTTTAGGTGAACATCAAATTTTAGATGGCCTTGGTATTGAAGATGAAAAGAGATTTATGCTTCATTATAACTTCCCAGCCTTTTCTGTAGGAGAAACTGGTAGATACGGAGCACCAGGAAGAAGAGAAATTGGACATGGAGCATTAGGTGAAAGAGCATTATCTTATGTAATACCAAGTGAAGAAGAATTCCCTTATACGATAAGAGTAGTATCTGAAATACTTGAATCTAATGGTTCAAGTAGTCAGGCAACTATTTGTGCTGGATGCATGGCGTTAATGGCAGCAGGTGTACCTATTAAAACACCGGTTGCTGGTATTGCAATGGGACTTATTACTAGTGGAAAAGATTATACGATACTTACAGATATTCAAGGACTTGAAGATCATTTAGGAGATATGGATTTTAAAGTAGCTGGTAGTAGATTTGGTATTACAGCACTTCAAATGGATATTAAGATTGATGGTATAAATAAACAAATCTTAAAAGAAGCTTTAGCGCAAGCTAAAAAAGCACGTATGCAAATACTTGATAAAATTGAAGAAACTATTCCAGAACCAAGAAAAGAAGTTTCTAAATATGCGCCAAAAACATGTATATTTATGATTAATCCAGATAAGATTAAGGATGTAATTGGTCGTGGCGGGGAAATGATTACGAAGATTATTCAGGAATGCAGTAATGTAATTTCTGTTAATGATGATAAAGCGGTTAAAGTTGATCTTGAAGATGATGGTAGAGTAACTATATACCATATGGATCAAGATGTAATTGACAAGACGAGAGAGAGAATTGAAAATATTGTTAGAGAAGTAGAAATTGGTAAGACTTATAACTGTAAAGTTGTTGATATTCAAGAATTTGGAGCATTTGTAGAAGTATGGCCTGGTTGTGAAGGATTAATTCATATATCTCAATTAGATACGAATAGAGTTAATAAAGTTAGTGATGTGTTAGCGGTAGGTGATGAAGTTTTAGCTATTGCTACCGGTTATGATAAGAAGGGTAAGTTAAACTTATCAAGAAAAGAATTACTTTTAAAGAATAGACCTAAAAAAGAAGAAAAGAAAGAAGAAATAGTAACAGAAGAAGCAAGTGAATAACTTGTTTCTTTTTTTAAAAATTTTATAGAACAAATGTTTTAAAATATATTGACAAATATATGTTTGTTATATATAATATAAATTATATTAAGGCCTAACCTCGCATAGTACGGGGAAATATGAGTAACGAGTTTTAGATAATGACCGGGCAAAATAAATATGAAAGGAGAAGAACTTTAGCAATAAAGTTAAACTAAAGTAACAACACATAACGCTTTAGTACATTTAAACAATAATATTTACTTATATGATTTGGGGGGTGTGTGATAAGTGAATAATGATGTTGTTATAATAGATAAAGATAAAATAGAGAGTAAAATTTATATAATAAGGGGACAAAAAGTTATGCTTGATAGTGATTTGGCTGAAATCTATGGATATACGACGAAAGCTTTTAATCAACAAGTAAAAAATAATATAGAGAAATTTGATGAGGATTTTATGTTTAGACTAACTTTAAATGAGGCTCAAGATATTTCAAGGTCGAAAAAAACGACCTTGAAAGAAATGAATGACTATAATGATTCTTTAAGGTCAAAATTTTTGACCTTGAATGAAGGTAGAGGACATAATATTAAATATTTGCCTTTTTGGAGGTGGTGTATATGAAACAAGAAACAAAACACATAAAACTGATGAAAGCACATGATAATAATATACAAATATCAGATATGAATTTAAAAAATAAATTTACTGAATTTGAAAATTCAAAATTAAATGAGAGCGAGACATTATTGTATGAAATAAATGTTAAACCTACTAGATTTAAAAGATATTCAAGAGGACAAATAGTTAAAGTTAAATTTGGTGTTAATATAGGAAGCGAATTTTCTGGTGAGCATTATGCTATTGTCATATCAAAGCAAGATACAATGCTTAATCCTATATTGCATGTCATACCTTTAACATCAAAAAAACATAATTATAATATAGTGTTAGGTAATCTATTATATAGTGAAGAAAGGATAAATAAATTAAAAAAATTATTAGTAAAAGAATGTAATAAAGATAAGATTAAGGAAATCAAAAAGTGTATAAAATATTATGGCAACAGAAAAAATAAAATATCATATGCTTGTATTAAACACTTAAAAACAGTAAGTAAATTATCAATTTGTAAATTAATTAATAAATTTGATTATTTATATGAAATTAAAATTTCTAATAATTTATTAAGAAAAATAGATGAAGAAATAGTTAAAGAATATACGTTGCTATAAATAGTATTTAGATTAGTATTAAAAATGTATAAAAAAAGTTGACATGCATAAAATAATAATGTAGAATATAGATACAAGAGCAGAAATGCTTTTTACGGTATTGTATTATATACAGTACTATGACAAGTGTCGTAAGACATTCTACAAAAGCACCTTTATTGGTGCTTTTTAAGTAATATAAAAAAATATTTTTTTGGTAGTAGCAAATGATTTGACTCAAATATATGGTTATATTACTAAAAGGCTAAATAAACAGGTTAAGAATAATATAAAAAAATTGATGGAAATTTTATGTTTTAGCTAAAGATTATTAACTAAAAATCTTGAGGTCAAAAAAATTGACATTAAGTTTAGGTAGAACTAGATATAGTTTCTATTCTTTTACATAGTAAGATTTATATGCTTATGAAAGTCTTTAAAATTGTTTCTTTAAATTAACCAAATTATAATTGACAATCTAACGAAATAAAAATGGCTGTTACAAATGTAACAACCATATGACCAAATTGGTCATAGTCATTCGGTTTTTGCCGATACGCTAAAAAGTAGCACAGTTAAAAGCATTTTGCTTTTGTATTTAAATCCTACTACAAAAAATGTTACTTGTCAAATTATACTATTCACTTTATTATAAAAATTATACCAATTATTATTATAATTAGAATTAATACTTAAATAATATTTAGGTATTTTTTTCACTTTTTAAAATATTATGAATATAATATTATGGAAGTGATTATATGAATTTTTTTCCTAATATACCAATAATGCCTAATATGCCTAATTTTAATGATGGAAATATGATAAATAATGGTATGGATTATATGAATAATATATTTAATAAATTCAATGAATTTGAAAATAGAATTAAGAAATTAGAACAAAGAATTACTAGATTAGAAAATCAAAATAATAATGATTATAATTATCAAGAACCAGATAATTCTTTATATATGATATAGGCAATAATCTATACACAAAAGTCATATAGGCATATGATAAACTGGGAGGACAAAATGAACAATAATTTTTATGAAATACCAAATGATTGGTATAATGAATTCAATAATAATTTTATGAATTCGATGGATAATGGTATGCCTAATATGAATAATTTTAATATACCAGATATGTTTAATATGAATAATAATATGCCAAATATGAGTAATGATTTAGCTGATCCGAAAGTAGCACTAGATAGAGGTAATTTATTTAATAGTTTATATGATCCATATAAAAACTATAAATATAGACCATTAAAGGCTAGTAATAAGAGGGAAGAATTATTAATAGACATCTTAAAACATAATTTTGCTTTAACTGAATTAAATTTATACTTAGATGTTAATCCAAGGAATATGAATATGATAAATCTATATAATAGATATTTAACTAATAAAAAGAGATTAGTTGATGAATATGAGAAACAATTTGGACCACTTACATTAGAAGGATTAAATGTTGGAAATAATAGTTGGAACTGGGATAACTCACCTTGGCCATGGGAGGGGACTAAATAATGTGGAAATATGTTAAGACTTTGGAGTATCCAGTCAATATTAAAAAGAAAGACTTAAGAATGGCTAAATATTTAGTAACACAATATGGTGGAGCTAATGGCGAACTAGCAGCAGCTTGGAGATATTTAAATCAAAGATATACAATGCCTGATGATAAAGGTAAGGCATTACTCACAGATATTGGTACTGAAGAATTAGCTCATGTTGAAATTATTTCTACGATGATATATCAATTAATGAAGGATGCAACTTTAGAAGAAATAAGAGAAGCCGGACTTGATAGTCATTATGCTGAACATGGTAAGGGATTGTATCCAACTGATGCCAATGGAGTTCCATTTACTGTTACTTATTTTGCCACAACGGGTGATCCGGTCGCTGATATATCTGAAGATATGGCGGCTGAACAAAAAGCTAGAGCAGTATATGAAAACTTAATTAATTTAACAAATGATCAGGATGTAATTGATGTTTTATTATTCTTAAGGCAAAGAGAAATAATACATTTTAATCGATTTAAGGAATTATATGAAGAATATACAAAGAAAGGGTATAAATAATATCCTTTTGTTTTATTTGACAAACGAACGAAAGTGTGCTATTATATATAACTGTCTGTAAAAAGAGGGGATAGTATGAAAAAATTATGGATTAATAAAAAAGCTATTTTTAGTATTGCATTAGCTGGAAGTATAATGATGGGAGCACATGCATGTGGTAATACAGATAAAGATACTAAAGATAGTGAAGATAATTTAAGTATTCAAACAACTGATGTTATCGAAATACAAGATAATACTATGTATATTGATAAAAATAATCAGATGATTGATTTTGGGGTATTAAATGAGTCAGAATATAAAGATATTGAAGGAGATAATAGATATACCATACTTCCAGGTGCTAATATTTATTATACTGATGATTATAATATTACTGGTGATGAAATTGTACATGATTTATTTATGGTAAACGTGATAAAAAGTAATGATACTTATTCATATTGTTTATTTCCAAATAATACATATGGTTATGTCAATAATAATTCATTAATTAAATGTGCTAATTTATGTAATGGTGAATATATAATGGTTGAAAATAATAAAGATGATATATTGTCAACTAATGCATATTTATATAATAAAAATGGTTTATATATAGATTATTTATATGAAAATCAAATATGTAATGTAATTGCTACAAATGGGGAATATACATTAATTAGTTTATCTGATGGTAGAGAAGGTTATATTTTAAATAAGTCATTAACTAATAATCATAGACAAATTAATGGTTATGGATATATTAGAAGTGGTAGGAAAATATATAGTGATACTGACTTTACTAATGTAGCATGTAGTATTGAAGATGATCAAGTTGTTCAAGTATTATATATGAATGAGAAATATGTTGAAATTCTTGCTAGCAATAGTAGTGATATAATGTATGTTAGATCAACTGATTTAGAGAGTAATTTTATTGTTATAAATTTAAATACTCAAATAATGGATTGTTATTTGGATTATCAAATTGCTGGATCTTGGAGAACAAGAACTGGTAAAGATAGTATACCTACAAATGTGGGAGCTGATGATATTGATTGGAAAGCAACTGATTGGGAATTTATTGATTATCCAGGTAGTCATGCCCAATATTTAATAGTCTTTAATAAAGATGGACAGGCAATTCACGATTTAGTAGGTGATGATGAATGGAATTATGGTGATCAAACATATCATCAATATGGTTCACATGGATGTGTAAGAGTACCAAGAGAAGCTTCAGAGTTTGTTTATAATAATTATGAAGTAGGAGATATGGTATTAGTTCGTAAGAAATAAATATAGGGATACTAATGTTATTGATTAGTATCCTTTTTTTATGGTATACTTTTTTTAGGAGATGTATTATGAGACTTAAAAATGTTAAAGGTGCTAATGATATAATAATAAAAGGAAAATATTATGTAGATAATCCTTATCAATATAAAGGTAATTGGAATAAATTATTTGATAATAATAATCCTATATATATTGAAATAGGTATGGGTAAAGGTAATTTTATTATCGAAAATGCTAAAAGGTATAAAGATATTAATTTTATTGGTATAGAAAAATATGATAGTGTTATAGTTAGAGCAATTCAGAAATCTAATGATTTAGAACTAGATAATTTAAAAATAATTAGAATTGATGCAAATAAATTAAATGAAATATTTGATAAAGAAATAGATACAATATATTTAAATTTTTCTGATCCTTGGCCTAAAGATAGACATGCCAAAAGAAGATTAACCAGTCCAGTATTTTTAAATATATATGATGGAATATTTAAAGATATAAATAGAATAGTTATGAAAACTGATAATATTGATTTATTTAATTATTCAATAGATAGTTTAACTAGTCATGGTTATGATATTATTTATAAGACTAATAATTTGGATTGCTTAAATGAAGATAATATTATGACAGAATATGAAAGTAAATTTTATAATAAAGGAATAAAGATTAATAAATTTGAGGGTATAAGAAAATAATTCAACAAATATAATTAAAATTTGTTGAATTTTAATTTAACATATGGTAGAATTATGGTATATAGAATATAGGAGGTATTTTATTATGGCCTTTGGAAAAAAGATAAAAGAAATGATAACGGATGAGGAAAGTAATGAAGAATCTTACTATACTACAGAAGCAGTAACAATGCCTCAAGGTAGTGGTAAGATGATTTTGCTTGAACCACGTGCATTTTCTGAAAGTCAACAGATTGCTGATCATTTAAAGAAAAGAAATACGGTAGTTGTTAATATGAAGAGAGTTACTTCAGAACAAGCAAAACGTATTATTGACTTCTTGAGCGGTACAGTATATGCAATTGGTGGCGATTTACAGAAAATAGGGGTTGGAATATTCTTGTGTACACCAAAGAATGTTAATGTTGAAGGATCAATTAGTGATGAAGATAATAACAAAAGACAAGAAGATATAGAAGACTAGTGGTGAGATATGAAAAGATTTAGTATCGTTGAGAATGGTTATGATGTTGATGAAGTTAATAGATTTATTGATATTGTAATTGGAAGATTAGAAAAGTTAAATTCTGAAAATGCTTCTTATTTAGAAAAAATAGATAAGTTAAATGAAAAAATACAAAATATTAAAGTAAATAATAGTACTAATAATATAGATATGAGTAAATTAGAAAAAGCGATATTAGCAGTACAAGAAACATCTGATAAAATGAAAGAAGTAGCTAGAGAAGAAGCGAGAGTAATTGTTGATGAAGCAAAGAATAATGCCAATTCAATAGTACATGAAGCTTTAATTAAAGCTGAGAAAACAGAACAAGAAAGAATATTACTTGAAAAAAATATAAAAGTATATAAAGAAAGAAT
>CADAMI010000022.1 GCA_902788975.1 uncultured Erysipelotrichaceae bacterium
AAAAGATTGTTATTACTTCAAACTATATCCCTGTTGAAGTATCTACAAATCTAGAAAATAACCAAGAAGTAACAATAAAATTACATACTGTTAACCAAACAGAAATAAAAGGCGAAATAATTAAATAATTCGTCTTTTTTCATTGTCATATAAGTATTGATGTGCTATCATAAATATAAAAAATCGAGGAGGGAAATATGAACGAAGTAATAGTTAGAGATGAAATAAAAATTGAAGATATGATTTATGAAGTAAGAGGAAAGCAAGTAATGCTAGATAGAGACTTAGCATTTCTTTACAATGTTGAAACAAGAGTTTTGATTCAAAAATATAAAAGAAATATCGAAAGATTTCCAACAGAATTTTGCTTTCAAATGACTGATGATGAACAGAATTTTGCTTTCAAATGACTGATGATGAATTTAAAAATTGGAAATCACAAACTGTGATGTCCAATAACGACCGAATAGGATTACGAAGAGCTCCGTATGTTTTTACTGAGCCAGGAGTAGCAATGCTATCAGCAATTATAAAAAGCGATATAGCAATCAGTATAAGTATCAGAATAATAAATGCTTTTGTATCAATGAGAAAATATATTTCAACAAATCTGATAGAACAAAAATATATTAATAATCAAGTAATGAAAAATACTGAAGATATAAAACTATTACAAGATTCCTTTAAAAAGTTTGAAGAAAAAAGAAAAATAAATGAAATATATTTTAATGGTCAAATTTACGATGCATATTCTAAAATGGTGGACATATTAAATGAAGCCAAAAAAGAAATAATCATTATAGACGCCTATGCCGATAAAACTATCTTAGACATGATAAGTAAAATAAAAACAAATATATTACTAATAACTAAAAAACATAATAGTTTAAGTGAATTAGATATTTCTAAATATAAAGAACAATATAATAATCTAAAAATTATTTATGATAATACGTATCACGATAGATACATTATTTTAGATAACAAAAAAGTATATCATCTTGGAACAAGTATCAATCATGCTGGTTCTAAAACGTTTTCTATTAATATTTTAATCGATGAATTTGTTATAAATGAATTAATTAATAAAATATCCAAAATAACATAAAATTTAATAGCAATTTCTTATAAAGTATGTTATTATATAAGAGAAAGAAAGGGATAACTATGGATGGAATTTTATTAAATACCGAAGAAAAAATGGAAAATACGATTAATTCATTAGAAAATAAATTTACAAATGTTAGAGCAGGTCGCGCTAATCCTGCTATGTTAGATGGTATAATGGTCGAATACTATGGTACTCCAACACCATTAAAACAACTTGCTAATATCTCTGTACCAGAAGCCAGACAACTTATGATTAAACCATTTGATAAATCAATTTTAGGTGGCATTGAAAAAGCTATTTTTGAAGCTAACTTAGGAATTACTCCTAATAACAATGGTGAATGTGTATTCCTAGTAATACCACCACTTACTGAAGATAGAAGAAAAGAACTAGTAAAACAAGTAAAAGCTTTAGCTGAAGAAGGACGTATTGCTTTACGTAATATTCGTCAAGATGCTAATACAAGTATCAAGAATTTAAAATTACCAGAGGATGTTGAAAAAAGTGGTAATGAAGAAGTACAAGAATTAATTAATAAATATAATAAAGTAATTGATGAAAAATTAAAAGCAAAAGAAAATGATTTAATGACTATATAATAAACAATGATTTGGAAATAGTAATACCAGATTATTAATTTATAGCGAGTTAGTGATAGTGCAAGACTAATAATTGATAAGGTATGAATTCACCCAAGGAGTTTATACGTATAACTACGTTACAGTTTTGAGTGTATAACATAAAGTTATAAATAAAGGTGGTACCGCGATTTATTATCGTCCTTTAATTTATAACTTTTTTCTATTTAAAAAGGAGAAACTTATGAATAAAAAAACAATACTTAATATGAAAGAAGAAATATCTAAATTATTTTTAGATAATCTAGATATGAAAAAATTAAATGATTTAAAAGTTGAATATTTAGGTAAATCAGGCAAAATTACTGAATTATCTAAAGGAATGAAAGATATTCCAAATGAAGAAAAAAAAGAATTTGGAATGTTACTTAATGAGCTTAGAGTTTTATTTAATAATAATTATGAATCATACAAAGAAAAAATAGAAACTGAAGAACTAAATAAAAAATTAGCTAGTGAAGAAATAGATGTAACTTTACCAGCAACAAATATCAAAACAGGATCTCCCAATATTCTAGAACATATTATCGAAGAAGTTGAAGAAGTATTTATGTCAATGGGTTATGATGTTGTTGATGGGCCAGAAATTGAAGAAGATAAATATAATTTTGAATTATTAAATATTCCTAAAGGGCATCCGGCTAGAGATGCTCAAGATACTTTCTACATTGAAGATGAAAATATCTTATTACGTAGCCAAACCTCACCAGTTCAAGCTAGAACTATGTTAGCAGCTGGTGGTAACAAACCTATCAGAATGATTTGTCCAGGTAAAACTTACAGGAGGGATGCCGATGATGCGACACATTCACATCAATTTATGCAAATTGAAGGTTTACTTATTGATAAAAATATTAGCTTATCTGATTTAAAAGGCACTTTTGATACCATTGCTAAAAAATTATTTGGTGAAAATTGTGTAACTCGCTTTAGACCAAGTTATTATCAATTTACTGAGCCATCTGTTGAAACTGATATCTCATGCTTCGTATGTAAAGGAAAAGGCTGTAGTCTATGCAAAAATACTGGCTGGATCACTGTAAGCGGTGCTGGTATGGTTCATCCTAATGTTTTAAGAAACTGTGGCTATGATCCTAAAGAGTGGAGTGGCTTTGCCTTCGGTTTTGGCGCTGAAAGATTAGCCATGTTAAAATATGGTATTAATGATATAAGAACATTCTATCAAACAGATCTAAGAGAAAGTATCACTTTTGATAGAAAGGATGTGGAATAATGATAAGTTTAAATTGGGTTAAAGACTATGTTGATATTGAAAATGAAGACTTAAATGAGTTAGCTGTTAAAATTACCAAAGCCGGTGTCAATGTTGAAAGAGTTATTAATAGTCATATTGATAATCTAGTTATTGGTGAAGTAGTCGAATGTGTAAATCATCCTAACAGCGATCACTTACATATCTGTAAAGTAGATATTGGTGAAAAAATTACTCAAATTGTCTGTGGTGCTCATAATGTAAGAAAAGGTATCAAAGTACTTGTAGCCTTACCTGGATGTATTTTGCCAGGAAATAATGAAATCAAAGCTGGATCTATTCGCGGTGAAGAATCAAATGGTATGATTTGTGCCTTATTCGAATTAGGCCTTGAAGAAAAAACAGAAGAAAATTATAACAAAGGAATTGCTGAAATTGACACTGATTTATTACCTGGAACCGATGCTAATATCTATCTAGGTACTGATGATACTATCTACGAATTAGATGTTCATAAACATCGAAATAACGATTGTTATTATCACATTGGTTTTGCTTATGAAATTGCTTCAATTCTATCAAAAAAAGTAAATCTTCCAGATATATCTCATAAAGAAGATAATGATAATGTTAATAATCATTTTAAATTAAAAGTAGATACTGATAAATGTCCATACTACACAGCTAAAATGGTTAAAAATGTAACTATCAAAGAATCTCCAGAGTTTATTAAAAAAAGACTAATATCTGCTGGTATGCGTCCTATCAACAATGTTGTTGATATCTCTAATTACGTTATGTTAGAATTTGGTCAACCATTACATTTCTTTGATAAAGATAAATTAGGAAGTAATATCTTAGTAAGATTAGCAAAAGAAAATGAACCAATAAAAACATTAGATGGTGTTGATCGAGTATTAACAACTAATGATATTGTTATTACTGATGGCACTAAACCCGTATGTATTGCTGGTGTTATGGGTGGTGAAAATACTGATGTTGATAATACTACTAAAAATATCTTAATTGAATCAGCTATCTTTGATGCTGTATCAATTAGATATACCGCTAGTAGATTAAATCTAAAAAGCGAAGCCTCTATTAGATATGGTAAAGGTCTAAACTATGAATACACCAATATGGCTATCGAAAGAGCTTGCCATTTACTTGAAAAATATGCTGATGCTACTATCTTATCAGGAACTATTATCCACGATACCTTAGATAAAACACCAAAAGTAGTATCATTTAAAACAAATGAAGTTAATACATTACTAGGTATAACATTAACTGATAATGATGTTGAAACTGAACTAAATAGACTTATGTTTGAATACACTAAAGAAAATGATAAATTTCTAGTAACCATTCCTAATAGAAGACTAGATATTGATCCTAATGTCAATGATATTGCTGAAGAAATAGGAAGATTATATGGATATCATAATCTTGTATCAACTTTACCTAAAGTAGAAACTAGAAGAGGTCAGTATATTGGTGATGTTAAAATCAGAAAAGAAATCTCTAAAAGATTAAGATCATTAGGTTTAAATGAAACTAAAACATATACCTTAACTAGCCCAGAAATGGCTAATACATTTAAATATGAAGATAAAACACAAGTAGTTTTACCCAACCCAATGAGTATTGATAAATCAGTAGTTAGAACTACCATTATTCCTTCATTAATAAATGTCTATGAATACAATAAAGCTAGAAATATTAAAGATATTCTTCTATATGAAATATCTAAAACCTATGATGTAAATTATGATGAAGATATGAAAGTATCAATGTTATTAAAAGGTAACTATATAACTAACGAGTGGCAACATACAAGTATTAAATGTGATTTTTATACTCTAAAAGGTATTATTGAAAATCTTCTTAACTATCTAGGATTTAAAAATAGATATACCTTCCAAAAAGCAACTGCTTCTGAAATGCATCCCGGTATGACTGCTAAAATCTTATTAGATAGAGAAGAGATAGGTATTATTGGTAGAGTTCATCCAAACTATAAAAAAGATGAAATCTATGTTGCTGAATTATCCGTAACTAAACTATATAATAAACAAATAAAACCATTAAAATTTAAAGAAGCTACCAAGTATCCTGAAATAATTAAAGATGTTGCTTTCGTTATTCCAAATGAAGTTGAATCAGAAGTAATAAAAAAACAGATTATAAAATCAGGCGGTAGATTATTAACAGATGTATCTGAATTTGATTTATATCCAAACATCGAAGATAATAAAAAATCTATTGCTTACAAACTAACATTCTCAGATCCAACTAGAACTCTAACAGATGAAGAAGTAATGAATGTCTTTAACAAAGTAATATCAGAAGTAACTGATAAATGTAACGTTAAAATAAGAGACTAATAAAACGTTTAAGATTTATTCTTAAACGTTTTTACTTTATTATTTTATTAAATTCTGATGGAATATCACTTTCAATGTGAATTAATTTTTTAGTAACCGGATGAATAAACTCTAATATATTCGCATGTAAACATAATCTTTTAATTGGATTAGTCTTACACTTATATTTTTTATCTCCGACAATCGGATATCCTTTCTCACTTAAATGAACTCTAATTTGATTTCTTCTACCAGTATCAATAAATACTTGTACTAAACTATAGTTATTATTGCTTTTTAAAACAGAGTAGTGGGTAATTGCTTCTTTTCCTTGTTTATTTCTAGATGAATATACAAATTGTTGTTTATTTTCAAGTAGATATGAATGAATAGTTCCATTACCCGACAATTTACCATCGACAATTGCTATATAACCACGCTTCTTAACTATCGTATTCCAATTATCTTGCATTTTATCTCTAATCTTTTCATTCTTACAAAACATTAGAACTCCTGACGTATCTTGATCTAATCTATGTACTACAAATATATAATTATTCTTATTATTTTGTTTAACATAATTAGATACCATTCTATAAGCTGTAATCTCTTTTTCCTTATCATTAGATATTGATAATAATCCACATGGTTTATTAATAGCAATTAAATAATCATCTTCATATAAGATATCTAAGTTATATTCAGGCATTATTTTTTTACTATATGATATTTCAATCTTATCACCATCATGAAGGAGGTAACTACTATTAGTTATAACTATATCATTAACAGAAATCATGCCATTTTTTATATAATTCTTAATTGTTCTATTAGATAAATCTTTCTTAAAAATACTAATACTATTTAATAATGTAATATTATCATGATTAATATAATCTTGTTTTTTATTCATATAATTACCTCAATATATGTTCTAAATCATTTAAATAATTTTGAATATTTATGAATACCTGTGATAACGGGTATCCGTCTACAAATGCATGACTAACTGTAATATTTAGTGCCATTTTATATCTTCCATTAATAAGCTGATATTTACCAAAACATATTCTAGGGACTGATAATGATTCTTTATCATCTGGAATTGGATGTGTAAGTGCAGTAAAATCAATCCAAGGTAAACAAGTAATATAGTATTCATTAAATAAACTACCTTCATTATATGTATCTTTAACTTTTGTTTTAACTTTAGCTTCATCAACATCATGCTTGACAGTATCATAAAATATATCAAAATTATCATTATTTTTACTTCTAACATTTTCAAATGTCCCAGCTTCAGTCATGACGGTATATGCTGGATTTATATCATCATACATAATGATTTTATTGTTAACATACCTTATTCGCATTTCAGGGACACTATTTAATCCTTTGACCAAAATATATAAAAAGCAAACAAAAAATGATTTTTTTTCATTTTTAATATAATTAACTAAATCAGTAACATCAATTTCTTTATTGATTGAATAAGTTGGATTACTAAATGTATTAAACCAAGTAAACTGCTTTTTTCTATTCCAAGTATCTAAATCAATTTCTTTCATAATTCATCACCAAAATTATTGTACTAAATTTTTTTATGTTTGACAATAAAATACAAATGTGTTAGTATATTTGCCTTGAAAGAAGCGATAACTATGATGCCTAAACAAACTGCACAAATAATTGAATTAATCAAAGAAGGAAAAACATGTAATCAAATATGTGAAGTTATGAATTTAACTAATAAACAGTTATATCTAAGACTAATGAATTTAGAAAATAAAGGATTATTCTTTAGAAGAAAATATTATTCAGACGGTAATATTTTATATCGGCAAATTAATAAAATCCCAGTTCTAAAAGAATATAAAAAAGTTCCATCTGGAGAAATAATAACTAGACCAGATGAAACAGAAATTAAAGTTATAGTTATTTCAGATACTCACTTTGGAAGTAAATTAGAAAGAATAGATTTACTTGATAGAGTTTATAATTATTGCATAAATAATAATATTCATATTATTTTTAATTGTGGGGATATAATTGATGGAACATTTGGACATAATGATAAAAGAATTAAAGATGTATACAGCCAAATTGATTATCTAATAAAAAAATATCCATTTGATAAAAATATTTTAACTTTTGCCGTTGGCGGCGATCACGACCATAGTGCTTTAACACGCGGTTATCAAGACATAATTGAAATAATTAAAAATTATCGTCACGATTTAATATTTCAAAATTATTATAATGCTATTATTAGTATTAAAAATGAAAAAATATTATTACACCATCGTGAGCCACAAGGAAAGTTGCTTGCTGATGGAAGAACCATTGATGGTAAAGAAATAATTCCGATAGTACTAAATGGTCATCTTCATAAATACGTAGTTGAACAAACAAAATCTGATGGAGTTGTCAATGTTTTAGTGCCATCATTATCAGACATTAATGAATCATTTCCAACTGCTCTAGAATTAACATTAACGTTTGCAAAAGGTTATATTTCAAATGCCACATTTAAACAAATTTATTTTGGCGTAAAAGACACAATAATAAGTGAAGCGAATTATGATTTAAGTAATCACCAAATTATTCCAAGACCTACTATTATGTTTGAAGAATCATATTCTTTTGATGTTAAAGAAGAAAGTGATATTGAGGATACTTCTCAAAGAATAGCGGAACAAGAAACTAAACCACTAGTAAAGAAATTAGAAAGACCAAGCCAAATAGATAGATTTAATCAAAGATATAATTTAGAATAATTAAATAAAATCATCTAAAACAACAATAGATGATTTTATTTATGGTATAATATTCACCAGGTGATGCCTATGTTTAAAGAAATAATAAAAGAAATATGCAATGAATTAAATATTAAATACACCATTTTATCTAAAGACTGGATAATTAAATTAGAAAAAGATAATGAAGTAAGGTATTTAACAGGTAATAAATTTGATCTAAATGGTCATGCTATAGGTAATATTTTGGATGACAAATATGCCTTTTATGAAATATTAAAAAATATAAATATTCCTGTATGTCTTCATCGGATTATTTATCACAAAAATAATAACCAGTCTTATGCCATCGGATGTAACACTGAAGAATATATTCTTAATTGTTTTAATGAATTTCATAATGATGTAGTCATAAAACCCAATAAAGGATCCATGGGCATAGGTGTACATCATATAACAAATAAAGATGAATTAATTAATATAACAAATAATTTATTAATTAATAATTATTCCATCAGTATCTGTCCATATTATCATATTAAAAATGAATACCGAGTTATTGTTTTAGATAATGAAATAAAATTAATATATAAGAAAATCAACCCAATAGTTATAGGCGATGGTAAAAGTACTCTAAAAGAATTATTAATAAAGTTTAATTATAATTATTATATTGATAAAGATGTCCTTAACATTATTCCAAATAAAAATGAAATAATTACTCACGATTTTCATTTCAATTTATCAAAGGGAAGTATAGCTACTATAGATATTGACTATGATACAAAAGAAAAAATATGCCAGTTAGCACTAGAGGTATCAAAGAAAGTAGGTATTACTTTTGCTAGTATTGATATTATTGAAACAACAAATAATGAATTATTGGTTCTTGAAGCTAATAGCGGAGTTACTATTAACAAAGCTACCAACTTTATTCCTAATGGTTATAATGTTGCCAAAGAGATTTATAAAGAAGCAATTCTAAGAATGTTTGATAAATAAAACACTTAATTTTTTATTAAGTGTTCTAATATTATAATTCACCTTTGTGATATTTATACATTAAATTTGCTAAATTGTTTATTATTTCTTGTTTATTATCATTACCATGATTTGTTAAAATTACAATAATATATGGTTCGTTATCGAGAACAATTCCAACGTCATGATAATACTGACCATAATAACCATATTTATGCATAACTGATAAATTATTTATTTTTAAATAGTTTCCATAATCATTAATAAAAAATGATTTTAATTCTTCATTATTTTTAGTAATATTATATAATTTCTTTAAATATACAATTTGATCATTAACTGTCGTGTTTCCAAAATTATCATCTCCAGCTAGTGTGTTCTTTGCACCTAGATTTATACCATAATTTTTAAGATTATCTCTTCCAATATAATTAACTAAATACTGGTGAGCATTATTATCGCTAACTGATATGGCTTTTTCAACGTAAGACTTTGTTGAATCGTTTATTAAATTATTATCGTATAAATAAATAGCATCTAGTGTTTTTATTAAACTGGCTCCATAATATATTTTATTTTCCCTATATAAAAACTTTTTATTTGTAATCAAATTGTAGTATCCAATAGAAACGTCATAATTATGTTCTTTTACATATTTTACTATTGAATTATTTATATCTTCAAAGCCATAATTTGATACCATGTTTTTGTTTTGAACAATCACTTTTCGGGTAACCTTATTTTCGTTTCCTGATGAATCTTTAGCAGAATAAACTATTGAATATTCTCCTTCTTTTGTCGTATCAAGATTACTTTCAATTATAATATTATCAGTAATATCTTTATCATAATTATCAATAGCTACAGCACCTTCATCTATAAATGTATCTCCAACATATATTTTTATTTCATCATCACCATTAAGTTCTATACTTGGGGGAGTATTATCAACAACATTTATTTCTCTTCTTAATAAATATTTATGCCATAGAAATTTTAAACTATAATTAATATTATAATTACCAACTATACTTGTATTTAAATTGTTAAATATTTTCACTTTTTTACTAATATCATAGTTAAAGATAGAGGCAATATAACCATATTCTATATAGGTTTCATTCAAGTTAAGATATAATTTGTTATCTCCTTTAAGCTTAAAAACGACATTCATTTTAAAAATAAAAATGACACTTATAAATATAATAGTAACCATCATTAACGATATGATAAATTTTCGAAGATTTTTCATAGTAAATCAACACCTTATTATCATTTCATTATAATTATAACAAAAAAAGAATGAAAATAAAAGCATAAAAGACATTGAAAAATAAATATATTTTTGTTATAATTTTACTAGAATAGAAAGAGGTGTCATATGGCAAGTATTAATAATAAAGAATTAGCATTACTAGATAAGTATTTTAGAGCAAGCAACTATTTATCTGTAGGACAGTTATATTTATTAGATAACCCATTATTAAAAAGAAAGCTAACATTAGATGATATTAAACATAAACTTGTTGGCCATTGGGGAACTGTTCCTGGACAGAATTTTATTTATACCCATTTAAATCGTATAATAAAAAAATATGACTTGAATATGATGTATATATCAGGCCCAGGGCATGGTGGAAATTCATTGATTGCTAATACTTATCTAGAAGGAACATATAGTGAGGTATATCCTAATATTACATATGATGAAGCCGGATTGCAAAAATTATTTAAACGTTTTAGTTTTCCAGGCGGTGTTTCTAGCCATGTTGCTCCTGAAACTCCTGGTTCAATCAATGAGGGCGGGGAACTAGGTTATAGTTTAGCTCATGCTTATGGTGCTGTAATGGATAACCCTAGTTTGATTGCTGCTTGTATTATTGGTGATGGCGAAGCAGAAACAGGACCACTTGCTACCGCATGGCACTCTAACAAATTTATTAATCCGAAAACTGATGGCGTAGTCTTACCAATTCTTCATTTAAATGGCTATAAAATTGCTAACCCAACTATTTTTGGACGTATGACTGATAAAGAATTAGAATCTTTCTTTACTGGTTGTGGTTATAAACCATACTTTGTCGAAGGCGACGAACCAATGGAAATGCATAAAAGAATGGCTTCAATTTTAGATAGAGTAGTCAAAGATATTCGCACCATTAAAAAAGGAAACAGTGTCAAAAGACCTGTATGGCCAATGATTATTTTAAGAACACCTAAGGGATGGACTGGCCCAAGCATTGTCGATGGAAAACAAATTGAAGGATCATTTAGAGCTCATCAAATTCCACTAGCAGTAGATGCTGAACATAAAAAAAATCTACATATATTAGAAAAATGGTTACTTAGTTACCACCCAGAAGAATTATTTGATAAAGATGGCAAATTAGTCAAAGAAGTTAGAGATACTCTTCCAAAAGGTAATAAACGAATGGGTGCAAATCCAAATACTAATGGGGGATTATTATTACAAGAATTAAAAACACCTGATTTTAAAAAATATGAAGTTAAAGTACCATTTCCTGGTAGCATCCTAAAAAGTGATATGATGGAAGTAGGTAAATACTTACGCGATGTCATTAATTTAAATAAAAAGAATTTCCGTATATTTGGACCAGATGAAACAATGTCCAATAGGTTAAATTATGTTTTTGAAAAAACTAATCGTAGATGGATAGATAAAAAATTAAAAACAGATGAATTTTTAGCACCAGATGGTCGTGTCCTTGACAGTATGCTTTCAGAACATATGTGTGAAGGCTGGTTAGAAGGTTATTTATTAACTGGTAGACACGGAATCTTTAATAGCTATGAAGCTTTTATTCGTATTGTTGATTCAATGACTAGCCAACATGCTAAATGGTTAAAAGTATGTAATGATCTTCATTGGCGCAGACCAATAGCAAGTCTAAATTATCTATTATCTTCGAATGTTTGGCAACAAGATCATAATGGTTTTACCCATCAAGATCCAGGCTTCTTAAATCATATTGCTACTAAAAAAGCTGAAATATCACGTATGTACTTGCCACCAGATGCCAATTGTTTATTATCTTGTATGGATCATTGCTTAAAAAGTAAAAACTATATCAATGTAATTATTGCTTCTAAACATCCAAGTCCACAGTGGCTATCTATGGATGAAGCAGTTAAACATTGTACAAAAGGGGTAGGAATATGGAAATTTGCTTCAAATGATGAAGGACAAGAACCCGATATTGTTATGGCTTCGTGTGGTGATGCTCCAACATTAGAAACCTTAGCTGCCATCAGTATCCTAAAAGAAAAATTCCCCGAAATAAAAATTAGAATGGTTAATGTTGTTGATTTAATGAAATTACAATCTAATAAGAAACATCCACATGGGTTAACTGATGAAGAATATAATGCTATCTTTACTACAGATAAACCAATAATCTTCAATTTTCATGGATATCCTGATTTAATTCATCAACTTACATATAACCGTGAAAATACTAATATTCATGTCCATGGTTATATCGAAGAAGGAACTATTACAACTCCTTTTGATATGAAAGTTCAAAACAAAATTGATAGATATCATTTAGTAATTGATGCCTTAAAGTACCTTCCTAAATTAGGAAATCGTACCTCATTCTTAATACAAGAATGTCAAAATAAACTAATCGAACATAAAGTATATATCTATAATAATGGTGTTGATACGGAAGAAATAAGAAATTGGCATTGGAAATAAAAGTGTAAAATTAAAATACACTTTTTATTTTTACAAAAAAGTGCTATTAAAATATTAAAATTTATGATAAAATATATTATGTATCAAAATGTAAGGAAGTGATAACATGAATAGCAAGTTTTTATTACCTGTAATTATATTTATTACATTGTTTATTGCTACCATTATTATCCTTATTATTTTGAATATCAGAAGAAAACAAAAATTTAAAAGGACTATTGAAGATCTAGATTTAGAAAAAAATAAAGTAATTGGTGTTCCTGTTTTAAGCGAATTATCAAAAGTTCGTGAATTAGTAAAAACAGATGATTTAAAACAAAAATTAACTGATTGGGATGAAACATTTAAAGAAATTAAAGAAGGCGGTATTGATACTCTAACAGATTTAATTACTGAAGCAGATTTCTTGGTAGATCGAAAAGACTATAAAAATGCTATGAAAAAAATAGCTAATATTGAAATGAATCTAGAATCTATTAGACATAAGACTAATATTTTACTTGATGAAATAAAAGTAATAACTAAATCTGAAGAGAGAAATCGTAGCGTTATTACTAAATTAAAAGCTATATTTAGAGAATGTGAGAATAAGTATGAAAGAATCAAAAAAGATTATGGTCCATTAAGTGAAAGTATTGAATCAGAATTTATTAAAATAGATAAAGATTTTAAAAAGTTTGAAAGTTATATGGATCGTAATGATTATGTATCAGTTGAAAAAATCGTGGTAAATCTAGACAACGAAATAGCTAAGTTAAAAGATTATCTTGATAAAACTCCTGATTTAATCTTAATGGCCACAATGATGATTCCTAATAAAATTGAAGAAACAAAAACTGCATATTTCCGTATGCAACGCGATGGTTATCCATTAGATTACTTAAATGTTGAATACAATATAAAAGAGATTCAAGAAAAAGTAGCTAAGATTATTGATAATCTAAAAGAGTTTAAATTAGATAATGCTGATATTGAACTTAAAACAATGTTGGAATATTTTAATACAATGTTTAATAACTTTGATAAAGAAAGAGAATCTAAAGATATCTTTAGAGAAAATATAAAAAAGCTAAAGAAGAAAATTGAAGGTGTCAACAAAGTAGTATACGATATCTATATTCAGATGGACGATATCAAAACGACATATGATCTATCTGAAACAGAGATTAGTAAGTTTAGTATTATTAATAAAAATTTAGAAAAGATTAATGAAGACTACAAAGCATTATTTGAACATGGTAAAGGAAAAACATTTGCCTATTCCAAACTAGTTGAAGAATTAGATGGTTTAAATAGTAGGTTGACAAGACTTCAAGATGATTTAGATTATCGCTTAAAATCAATTACCAGTATGAAAGATGATGAATCACGTGCTAAAGAACAATTAAATATGATTCAAAATCTTTTAATCCAATCAAAAAATAAACTAAAAGATTATAAAATACCTGTAATACCAAATAGTTACTTTATTGAACTTGATGAAGCTGGTGAAGCTATTCGTGAAATAATTAAAGAATTAGCTAAAAAACCAATAGTTATAAAAATATTAAATATTAGGGTAGATACAGCTAGGGATTTAGTATTTAAGATTTATAATAAGACTAATGATATTGTTAAAAGTGTTATTACATGTGAAAACTTAATAACATACGGTAATAGATACCGAACCACTTATAAAGAAATTGATGATGCCTTAACGATTGCCGAAGATTTATTTAGAAAAGGAAAATATAGCCAATCGATGGAAACATCAATTAAAGCAATATCGACAGTTGATGATAGCTTTAAAAGTAAATTCAATATTGAAAAATAATAATAATCATGATATTATATTTATAGAATAAAGAGGAGATGGAAAATATGAATATAAAAGATTTCTTAATGGATAACTATATATATATAATAATAGTTATTGTCTTAATTATTATTACAATTATTGGCTTTCTTGCCGATAAGCAAAAGAATGGCGGTAAAAAAAATAATAATGTCGCTGAACCATTACCAAATAATAATTCAAATAATGAAATGGTAAATCAATTAGCAACAAATCAATCTGTAAATAATCAAATGCCTAATAATATTAATTCAATACCTAATACAACTGTAATGCCTAATAATACCCAATTTATAAACAACATGCTTAGCAATCAAAGCCCTTTAAATCAAATGGCAAATAATAATCAAAATGTTCCACAACCAGTTGAACCAATGAATGCAGGACTAAATTCAGCAACTGAACCAATGTATCAACCATTGTCAGAACAAGCACCAATTGTTCAACCAACAAATCCAATAAATAGTATTAATAAATTTGGTAGTAACATTTCAAATAATCAAATGAGCCAAACTATAGAGCCATTACCACAATCAATGAATAATAATATTCCCAATAATATTATGTCAAACAATATAATACCAACTCAAAACATATTTAATCAAAAAGCTGCTGAACATGTTCAAACTCAAAATCCTATTCCAACACCGGTTAACATGAACCAACAACCTGTAATAAATAATATGGCTATTAATAATGTTACTCCAGTTAATCCAAAGCCAGTTGTTCCTGAGCCAATTCCTACTCCAATTGAAAATACTATTCCAAGTCCAATTCCAACACCACAACCAACGATGCCACAACCAGTAGGATTTGTTTTTGGACCACAACAAGGACAAAATAATAATCAACATTAAACAAAAAAATACTAATAAATAACTAAAGAATTATTATAATTACTTTAGTTTTTTTAGTATTTAAATTATCATTTTATCAAACAATGTTAGATTTCACTAACTGATAATTTTATAATTAAGTCATAGTTATCATCGTTAGCCATAATATTTTTATGTATCTGATTACACTTTATACACTTATAGATAATTTTATAAGTGTTTTTATATTTTTCGATGCCGACAGGTTTCATTAATCCATGACATTCGTTCAATCTATCTCCAGGATTAACATCGACATGTTTAGACCACAAACAATTAGGACAATGATCCCTAGCTGTATAATTTAACTTCTCAACTTTATATCCACAATTATCACACACAAATTTTTCATCGACCATATTAAATTTTTTCATAATATCACCTAAAGTAAGTATATAATAAAATTGATTATATTACAAATATAAACTTGTAAAAGTGCCTTTATTTGTTATATAATTAGATAAAGGTGTGATAAATATGGATTATTCTTCACAATTAGAATTGTATCAAGCATTATTACCAGTATTTAATGTAAAAAGAAGATTGCTTGAATATGCTAAATATACTGATATAACCGATAATGATATTTGGTATTACTTATCTATTAATAAATGGAAGAATAGTCATAATCTTACAATTTCCGAAATTGTTAACGACTTGTTAACGACATCATCCTTATTGATGCACACGATATAATTAAATTCAAAGGAGTTACAAAATGAAAAAAAGAAACTTTATTATTGGAACTATTATTGTTCTTATTATCTCATTTATATGTTGTTATTTTATTAGTCCATTGATTAATAAAATAAATTTTGGCCTAGACTTGCAAGGTGGCTTTGAAGTTTTATATGAAGTCGAACCATTAAATAGTGAAGATGAATTAACTAGCGATATGTTATATTCAACATATAAGGCAATATTAAAAAGAATAGATGTTTTAGGAGTATCAGAGCCGGAAATTACCATTGAAGGTGATAATCGTATTCGTATTAAATTAGCTGGCATTACCAATGCTAATGATGCAAGAAATACCATCTCGTCAACTGCCGTATTATCATTTAGAGATTACAATGATAATTTATTAATGACTAGTGATATCTTGGGTGGTGAGGCTAGAGTAAGTCAAGATGAATATGGCCATCCAGCTGTAAGTTTAAAAATTAAAGATACTGATACTTTCTACGAAGTAACTAAAAAAGTAAAAAATATGACTAATAACGTAATGGTTATTTGGTTAGACTATGATGAAAATAGTGATTCATACAAAAAAGAAATAAATACTTGTGGAAATAGTAATTCACATTGCTTATCCGCTGCTAGAGTTGATAGAGCCTTTGCTAGTGATGTTATTATCCAAGGTAATTTTACCAAAGAAGAAGTAACATCTTTGGTTGAACTTATTAATTCTGGAGCTTTACCAACCAAATTAAATGAAATATCATCAAGAACTGTTGAAGCTTCATTTGGAGTAAACTCTTTAGAGAAAACTTTAACCGCAGGAGTAATTGGTATTATTTGTGTAATTGTTTTAATGATATGTATCTATCGCTTCTCTGGTTTTATTGCTTCATTTGGTTTAATTCTTTATACCTTTATATCATTTGGTGTATTCTACCTAATTGATGGTGTCTTAACATTACCTGGTATTGCTGCAATGCTATTAGGTATTGGAATGGCTGTTGATGCCAATGTTATTTGTTTTGAACGTATTAAAGAAAATTTGCTTATTGGTAAAAGCTTATCTGAATCATATGAAATAGGTAACAAGAGTAGCTTTACCAGTATTATTGATGCCAATGTAACCACGATTATTGCTGCTATTATAATGTTTATTTTAGGTGAAAGTTCTGTTAAAGGATTTGCTACAATGTTAATAATAACTATTATTACCACGATTGTAATTATGGTATATGTTGTTAAATATTTATTAAAATTCTTTGTTAAAACTCATATCTTTGATGATAAACCAACATTATTTATTGGTATAAATAAAAATAGAATCAAGAAAGATAAAAATATCCGTATTCCATTTGAAAAATTAGATGTTGTCAAACATAAAATTAAATTTATTAGCCTAACTTTAGTTTTGCTTGTTGTTGGTTTAACTATATTCTTAACAACCGGAGCTAATTATGGTGTAGACTTTTCTGGCGGAACAAGTATAACTATTAATAATCCAAGTAAACAAAATAAAGAAAATGTAACTAATATCTTAAATGATAAATCATACAATATTGAAAAAACATCCTATAACGAAAAAGAAATGACTATTATAATTAGTGATGTTTTAACAAAAGAAGATATTACTAGTTTAACTAATGATTTAAAAGAAACGTATAATCTAGACAGTGATATATATGTTGTTAGTAAAGTAGTAAAACAAGAATTAATTAAAAATGCCATTAAATCATTAATATTTGCTAGTATTGGTATAATTATCTATATTGCTATTCGCTTTAGATTTAACTATGCTATTAGCGGTATTGTTGCCTTAATACACGATGTTGTAATGACATTCTTATTCTTTAGTGCCTTTAAAATTCAGATAGATTCAATCTTTATTGCGGCTATTCTTACTATTATTGGTTATAGTATTAATGATACGATAGTAACCTTTGATATAATAAGAGAAAACTATAAAAATAAATATAAAAATAATATAAGCAATCCAAATGATTTAGATAATCTAGTTAATATCAGTATCCGTAGAACATTAACAAGAACAATGTTGACAACCATTACTACGATTATTCCCGTAATTATCTTATTGTTCTTTGGATCTAGAGAAATAACTACCTTTAATATTGCTCTTCTTGTTGGTTTTATTGCTGGTACATATTCATCAATTTTCATTTCCAATATGCTTTGGTTATTCTTAGAAAAGAAAAGAATATCTAAACCAGTTAAACCTGATGAAGATGATGATGAAATTCAAGAACTAAAAGTTAGAGGAATTAATTGTTAAAAAAGAATTAGAAAGTAGGTGGAGTCATGAGTGTAAAGACTGAAAATATTACTATTGAAGATTTAATCAATAAAGTTAAATTATATGATGAATCTCCCGAAGATTTAAATCTAATTAGAAAAGCATATGAATATGCTTATAAAAAGCATTTTTCTCAAAAACGTATTACAGGTGATGACTATATTACCCATCCTTTGAATGTTGCTTGGATTTTAACTGGTGTAAATGCTGATGCTGATGCTATTTGTGCCGCTTTACTTCATGATACCATTGAAGATTCTGATAGTACTTATGATGAAATAAAAAATCTCTTTAATGAAGATATTGCCAAGATTGTCGATGGCGTTACTAAGATTAATCGTTTAAAATTTAGCTCTGACTCTGAACAAATGGCTGCTAACCAACGAAAAATACTGGTAGGTCTCTCTTCAGACGTCCGTGTCCTAATTGTAAAACTTGCTGATAGATTACACAATATGCGTACCCTTTATGTTTTATCAGAAGCAAAACAAAAAAGAAAAGCTAAAGAAACATTAGAAATATTGACGCCTGTTGCTCATCGCTTAGGTATGTATAAATTAAAATCTGAACTAGAAGATTTATCACTAAGATATTTGAATCCAGAAGCCTACTACGACATTGTTGAAAAACTTAATTTAAAGAAAACTGAACGTGATGAAGCTGTTGGTAAAATGTTGGATGAAGTTAGTAACTTGCTGAATGAACATAATATTCCTCATGAAATAAAAGGCCGTAGTAAAAGTATTTATAGTATCTATAATAAAATGTCTAAAGGTAAAAAATTTGAAGACATTTATGATATATTAGCATTAAGAGTATTTGTTAATACAGAACAAGAGTGTTACCTGGCTTTAGGTTTAATCCACTCAAAATATAAACCGGTTCCAAAACGTTTTAAAGACTATATTGCTATGCCTAAAACAAATCTTTATCAATCATTACATACAACTGTCTTTGGTATTGATGGTCAACTTTTTGAAATTCAAATAAGAACCTATGAAATGGATCGAATAGCTGAATATGGAATAGCTTCTCATTGGTCTTATAAAGAAAACAAATCGGTTAATATGAAAGATCAAATGGAACAAAAATTAGAAATATTCAGAAGTATTATTGAGTTAAATGAAGATTCAAGTACTCCAGAGGAATTTATCACTAATGTCAAAAAAGATATCTTATTTAATGATTCAATCTATGTTTATACTCCTAAAGGTGATGTTATTGAATTACCAAAAGGTGCTACATGTGTTGATTTTGCCTATAGAGTTCATACCGAGGTAGGAGATAAAATGATTGGCGCAATTGTTAATGACAATATTGTTCCTTTCGATTATACACTAAAAACTGGTGATATTATTAAAGTAAATACTAGTAAATTATCAAAAGGCCCTAATAAAGATTGGTTAAATTTTGTTGTTACCACTCATGCTAAAAATAAAATAAAAGCTTTCTATACTAAAAGAGAAAAAGATGAAAATCTTTCCCGTGGAACGGATATCTTTGAAAAAGCCTTACGTCGTCGTAACTTACCATTAAATGAAACTATAGATGAATATTTAGATACTATTTTAGATACTTTAAAATTAAAAGATTTAGATGATTTATATATTTCATTAGGTTCAGGTAAATATAGTATTTCATCTGTAATGAAAATAATTACTAAAAAAGAAAATCCAGCTGAAAAGTTAATTAAAAAAATAATCAATAATCCAAAGAAACCAGGGTTAAAAAACGATGTTTTAGTTGAAGGTATGAATGAAATTAAAGTAAGTTTAAGTGGTTGTTGTAAACCAATTCCTGGAGATAATATTATTGGTTATATAACTAAAGGTTCAGGTATCACCGTTCATCGTAGTAATTGTAAAAACATTATAGATTTAGATGAAAGGTTAATCAATGTTAAATGGAATGAAGCCGTATCAAAGAAATTTCCAACAGACTTGTTGATATATACCACAAACGAAGATAATTTATTAAACATAATTACTTCTGCTTCAGCTCATAATGTTTTAATCGAATCCATAACAACTATTACTAAAAGTGAATTTAAAATTTATTCATTAACTATAATGGTTGAAAACACCGAGTTATTAGAAAAATTTATGCGTGACTTAAATAATTTAAAATTTGTAAATAAAGTAGAAAGACAGGTAAATTAATGCGTATATTAGTACAAAGATGTGACAAAGCAAGTGTCACAGTAGATAATAAAGTAGTTGGTTCTATCGATAAAGGACTTATGCTTCTAGTAGGTTTTACTGAAAATGATAGTAGTAGTAATATCGACTATCTTGTTGATAAAGTAATTAATTTAAGAATATTTGATGATGAAAATGGCATAATGAATAAAAGCCTTATAGATGTTGATGGAAGTATTTTATCAGTTAGTCAATTTACTCTATATGCTGATAGTACTAAAGGTAGAAGGCCAAGCTATATCAATGCCTTATCAGGAGATAAAGCCATTAATTTATATAATGAATTCAACGAAAAATTAAAAGAAAAAAATGTTCATGTTGAAACAGGTATTTTTGGTGCTGAAATGAAAGTATCATTAATTAACGATGGTCCAATAACTATTATGCTAGAAAAATAATTGTCAAATGAAAGTAGACTTAAGAAATTAAGTTTACTTTTTTTTAACAATTTGCTATATTTATATAAAGGATAGTGATACCATGAAACAATCTACAAAATTAGATAAACCACTTTTAATTGTTATGCTAGTTTTCATGGTATTTGGACTTATTATGGTATTAAGCGCCTCATCAATGGCTTCTTATATGCGTTATCATAATAGTATCTATTTCTATCTAATAAGACAAGGAATATTTATGTTAGTTGGATTGGTAGGATTTCTATTAGCACTATATTTTCCTACTAAGTTTTATAAAAAAATATCTCCCTTTTTAATGTTTATTTTAATTGCCTCATTATTTGGACTAATGGTATATGGTTCTACTTTCTTTGGTAGCCAAAGTTGGTATGATTTAAAAGTTATTACCGTTCAACCAAGTGAATTAGGTAAAATCATTATTATCTTGTATTTGGCATATTACTACGGAAAACACAAAGATGAACTCGATAATCAATGGACTTTATTAAAACCAATTATTATCTGTTTAATTCCAATTGTTTTTATAGTAATGCAGCCAGACCTAGGTACCGCTGCTGTTATCTTTGGTATTATTTTACTAATTTTTTATGCCTTACCATTAAAAAAAGAAACACGTAGTCCTATTAATAAAATATTTATTGGAGGTATTCTTATAGTTATTTTAACATTGATCTTAACTGGTGGATCATTTCTAAGAGATTACCAATTAAAAAGATTTCAGTTTATGAACCCCTGTGAAAGATATGAAGAAAAAACAGGCTATCAATTATGTAACAGTATCATTGCCCTTAAAAATGGCGGTTTAACTGGTAAAGGAATAGGTGAAAGTACCCAAAAATATCTATACTTACCAGAATCTCATACAGACTTTATATTTTCAATAATTGTTGAAGAGTGGGGATTAATAGTTGGCCTAGTAATAATATTTGCCTATCTATTTATGTTGTTTAGAATTATAAACATTGCTAAAAGGGCTGATAATCTAGGTAATGCTATCATTGCATATGGTGTATTTGCTTATATTTTCTTTCATATTACCATTAATTTAATAGGTGTTTTAAATATAGGACCCTTAACTGGTGTACCATTACCATTCTTATCATATGGTGGAAGTTATACCATAACTTTATTATTTGCTATGGGCTTAGTCCAAAGAGTACATTATGAAACATACAAAAAAAAGAAAAAAGGAAATTAATCCTTTTTTTATATAACGTGTTATAATAAACTTAGGTGGCTAATATGTATCGAATAAATAATGAAAATGATATACCATATATTTTAAATTATCATCGAGCTAGAGATATGGTAAATATAATGACTTTTTTTCCCGGACTAAGTCCAATAGATGATTTAGCTATCATATTAAATGAAGAAGATTATACAAGTAATTTAGAATCGTTAAGTAATTTAACAAGTATAAGAAATGGTAATCCCGTTAAAGAGCCTTGTATGAAATCAATTCCTGTAAAAGAAATAAATTCCAATAAACTAGATATTTTAAAAGAAATAAAAAAAGAAAATAAAGAAGGTGTTTTAATATTATTTCATCTAAACGTTGAACCTACTGAAAGATATGAAAGATATGCTGGTATTAGCGTAGGTGTTTCTTTAGGTAGAAAAATATATATTGATGCTGTTGGCAAAGGATTTGATGGAAGAGAGGTATTAAAAGGAATTGGTAATAAAACAAAAACCTATTTTTGGATTAATGCCTTTATAAGAGAATTTATTGGCACATTATATTCTGAAAAGAAAAAACATATAATAGTTTTTACTATAATACTAATAGCCATAATGATTATGATTGGTGTAACGTATTTTGCCAATAATTTATAATCTCATAGTAATAATAAAACAATTAAATAAATAAAAAAGTGATAATATACTAATAAAGTAAGGTGTGATAAAATGAGAAAGAAGATATTACTAGGGTTTATTATATGTATATTAATTGTTGGAATTATTATATCTATAAAAAAACCATTTAATTCGAAAGAAGAAAATTTAAATGATGAGTTTATAGGAAAATGGCAAACTATCAGTGCCATAAATTCAGAAACCGGTGAGAAAACTAATAATTTAACAGATATCTTTGGATCATCATTTTTACAATTTGGAAGTTATTTAGAACTTAAAGAAGATGGAACATTTTTTGATGCCATACAACCGATAACCAATGGAAGTAGATCAAATACAGGCAAATATACCATAAAAAGAAATTATAAAGAAAAAGGTGACTGTTATATATTTTTAGATTATAGCGATGGTTATCAAGAAAAACTACAAAGAGTATATCTAGATAAAAGTAAAATATCTTATTTAGTTTTAGATAACTCTATAAATGGTTATCAATTAACTTTAAAACAAGATTAATATAATTAGTAATCGTAGAAAGTATTATGGTGATGTAAATGTTTAGTGGTAATTATAATTTTTTTGATTATAAATATAATATTTCAGGATATACCGGTCAGGATTATGGCGGAATTGCTCAGAATATTTATTTATTTGGTTCAATTGCATTATTAATTGTTTTATTATTATCATTAAGAAAAATATCAAAAGAAAAAGTATTAACAATTGTCAGAATAGTTGGTATTTTTATGACTTTGCTTTATATCTGTAAAACAACATGGGAATCAATTTATGATATTAAATTATCAGGAGGTTTCAATGCAGGCCTTTTACCATTTGATACATGTTCTATTGTTATGTTAGCTTGCTTAATAGCTGGCTTTGGTAAAGGTAAAATCAAAACAATGGCCGAATGTTGGCTTACAACCGGAAGTGTTGTCGGAGGAATTGCTACAATGCTTTATTTAAATGCCTTTAAGTATTATCCCTTTTTCTCATTTGGAGCATTTTATTCTATGATATGGCATTTTATAATGGTATTTATTGGCTTATTATTAATTGTTACTAATTATGTGGAATTAAAATATAAAAATGTTTTATTAGGATTCTTGTTTCATTTAATTATATCTTTAATAATAATACCAATAGACTTTATTTTTAATTTTGATTTCATGCTATATCATAATCTTGGTGGTATTCCTATATTTGAGAATATTGCTACTAAATTTACACAAATGAATATCCAAATAATTAACCCCATAATGATGCTTATATTATACTTTGTATCATTTAATTTTATTTATGTAATGTCATTAATAATAAAAAGCATAAATAATAAACAACAATAATTATAAAAACAACATAAACGAATTATTGTTGTTTTTATTATGTATAATTATTATTTGACATAAATATTGACAAATATATAAAATAAAACAAAAGCATATAATAAAAACCTCTTAAAGAGTTATAATAACAATAGAGGTGTAAAGATGAGAAGTAAAAGTAAAATAATAATAAGTAGTTTAATAATAATTATAGTATTGTTAATAATCTTAATTGTATTGATGTTCATGGGTGTTATTGGAAAAAAAGAAAATTGTAGTAATAGAATAATAGTACAAAAAAGTTCAGTTGATAATTCACAAATTATTAATTACTATAAAAGTATGATTTCTGATTTTGTAGGAGATGAACATGAATACTCAGTTGTTGATATTAATGATGATAATATTCCCGAATTATTAATATATACAAATGGTGTTATTGGTAATACAATTATTGCTGATACAAGTGTATATACATATGATGAAAATGTAGGAAATGAAGATGAAAATTATATTATATACGTAGGTACAATAACTGGTAGACTTGATAATGATACAATTATATATAAAATGAATGATGGAACACTTTTATCAGTTACTGGAAATATGGGATATGAAAAAGCATCACATTTCAGTTTAGAAAATGATTGGCTAGTTAGAAAAAAATATTCTGTTAAAAATGTAGAAGAATATACGAAAGGTGATAAAGAAATAACATTTAAGACATGTACTGATGCATCTCTATTAGACGAATATAAATAAATTAAAAGGCAATTAATTAAATTGCTTTTTTAAATTATATTTATCATGTTAAATTTATCTTTAATTATACCCAGCGTCCAGGTCTCTACATCATCAGTATATGAATACGTCTCAATAGATATGGATTCAGGTAGAGTACTCATTATTAAATTTATGACTACATAAAAGATAAGTGAACAATTAATTGTTATATTTTTTAAATAGTAGTATAATTTACTTGGAGAAATAATCATGGAAAAAAATGAATTATTATTAATGTCAATAAAAACAAAATATGCTAGTAGGATATTTGCTGGAACTAAAGAATATGAATTTAGAAGAAAAAGTATTGGTGAAAAAAACTGCTATAAAGAAATATACATATATTCATCTGAAGAAGAAAAAGCCATTGTAGGTTACATTATAGTTGATAAAATATTAAATGGTAATTTAAAAAAAATACAAGCATTAACAAATAGTTTCAATAATAAAGGTATGGAAAACTATTTTAATGGTTGTAAAGAGTGTTATGCATTACATATAAGTGAGCATCACAAATTTATAAAACCAATAAAATTAGAAGATATTAAAAAACAACATAAAAAATTTGTCGTACCACAATTTTATAGATACATTAAAGAAGAAGAACCAATTTATGATTTATTAGAAAGTACGTTAGTAGAATGAAAACACATAAAAAATAATGTTATAACCAACAATATAATTCATATACTTAAATAGGTGAAATATATGAAGAAACTATTGTTGTTTTTATTATGTATAAATATCTTTGTTCCTTATGTCCAAGCATCGACAACTAGTGCCTATGAATATGTTTTAATGGATATGGATTCCGGTAGAGTACTCGCTAGTAAAAATAAAGATAATCCTAGACTAATTGCTTCCATTACTAAGATTATGACTGCTATTCTAGCTATTGAAAATAAAGATGTTGCTGATTTAGTTAAAGTAGATGAATCAATATCCAAAAGTTATGGTTCTGGCATTTATATATCTGTTGGTGAAGAAATAACTTTATTAGACTTATTATATGGCTTAATGTTAAGAAGCGGTAACGATGCTGCTATTCAAATTGCTAATTATGTATCGGGAAGTGAAGAAGAATTTGCTAAATTAATGAATAATAAAGCTAAAGAATTAGGTATGAAGAATACTATTTTTTATAATGCTAGTGGCTTAGATACAGAAAATATTGGTAATAAATCAACAGCTTATGATATGGCTTTATTAACTAGTTATGCTATGAAAAATGAAACATATAGAACTATTGTTAAAACTAAAAAACATACTGTTAAAACGAATTTAAAAACCTATGTGTGGCATAATAAAAATAAGTTATTACAATATGACTATATTACGGGCGGTAAAACCGGATATACTGAAAGAGCTAAAAGAACCCTCGTATCAACAGCAACAAAAGATAATATGAATTTAGTTGTCGTAACTATTAACGACTCAGATGATTGGAATACACATAAATCACTATATGAATCTGCCTTTAATACATATAAAAGTATTAAAGTTTTAAATAAAAATAATTTTCAAGTATTAAAAGATGATTATTATGATAAATTATATATTAAAAATGATGTTTTTTTAACTTTAAAAAAAGGTGAATCAAAATCTTTAATATCTCATATAAAATTAGAAAAGAAAAAGAATTATCAAGATGGTGATAAAGTAGGTACTAATTATATTTATTTAGGTGATAAATTAGTCCATACTGAAGATATTTATGCTAAAAAAATATCTAAAAAAGAATCATCGATTATTTCAAAGATAAAGTCGTGGTTTAAATGATTAACTATTTATTTGCCTCATTCTTTATTATTGGTATTGTTTATAGTATTATTACTGGTAATTTAAATATAAGTAGTGAAATGTTAACCGCCTCAAGAAATGGCTTAGATTTACTTTTATCTATTATTCCTATTATGTGTCTTTGGTTAGGTATTATGAATATTGCTAAAAAGAGTGGATTGCTAGATAAACTTGCCAAAATATTAACACCTATTCTTAAAATAATATTCCCAGAAATACCAGATAATAGTCCTTGTTTTAGTTATATTGGAACTAATATTATTATGAATATGTTAGGACTAGGTAATGCAGCTACGCCATTTGGCTTAAAAGCCATTAAAGAAATGCAATCATTTAATAAAGAAAAAGATACGGCATCAAGAAGTATGATTACTTTTCTAGTAATGAATACTGCTTGTGTTACTATTATGCCTACGACAATTATATCTTTACGTATGTTATATGGCAGTGTTTCTCCAGAACAAGTTATTCCATATATTATTATAACTTCATCTTTATCATGTTTAATCGGCTTAATTATTGATAGATTATTTTATGTGGTGAAAAATATATGATCTATATATCAAAAATAATTATTCCCTTAATTACTATCATTGTAATTATCTATGGCTTAATCAAAAAAGTAGATATCTATAATGAATTTCTAGAAGGAGTTAAAGAAGGATTGCATCTATCTCTAGATATTTTTCCAAGTATGTTTGCTATGATTATCTCAGTAACTGTCTTGGTAAAAAGTAATATTATTACTGATTTAACTTCTCTTATTAATATTAATCTATTTCCCAAAGAAATACTCCCAATTGCTATTCTTAGGCCAATATCATCATCTTCATCATTAATGATTTTAAATAGTATCCTATCTAGATATGGACCAGATTCCATGGTTGGAAAAATTGCTTCAATTATTACCGGTAGTACTGATACGACTATCTATATTATTGGTATGTATTATGCTAGTGTTAAAATAAAAAAAATAAAACATTCCCTAATCGTAGGTTTATTAGCTGATTTAACTTGTGTTATTATCAGTATTATTATTGTAAATATATTATAAAAATAAAAGCAACCATTATAGGTTACTTTTATTTAGGTTAGACTGATTCATGTTATTACTATTGTTTGAACTATTACTATTGCTATTATTGTTAGCATTAGTTTTGTTCATACAATTATTGCATGAATTAGCTCTATTTGACTTATTGTTTTTAGCCATTTTTGATCACCCAATATTATTATTTTCTAAATTGACTAAATTATGTATAAAGACTAGTATTTTTAATTTTTTTTTGATAAAATACATATTAAGGAAGTGAATACATGATAAAAATATTTAAAAAGTTATTCGATAATGAATATAAAGAACTAAAAAGATTTAATGCTATTGCTGAAAAAATAGATGCTCTAGATCCAGAATATACAAAAATGACAGATAAACAGTTAGCAGCTAAAACAGATGAATTTAAAGAAAGACTAGCAAATGGTGAAACGCTTGAAGATATTTTAGTCGAAGCTTTCGCTACAATTAGAGAAGTTGCTTATAGATTAATTGGTGAAAAAGCTTACTTTGTTCAATTACTTGGTGGACTAGCTATTCACTATGGTAATATTGCCGAAATGAAAACTGGTGAAGGTAAAACTTTAACAACTATTTTTCCAGCCTATTTAAATGCTTTGGAAGGAAAAGGCGTACACGTTGTTACAGTTAATGAATATCTAACTCAAAGAAATGCTGAATGGATGGGACCAATTTTTAACTTTTTAGGTTTAACAGTTGGTGTTAATTTAAGAAGTTTATCACCAAAAGAAAAACAAGAAGTATATAACTGTGATATTACATATACAACTAATAACGAATTAGGATTCGATTATCTTAGAGATAACATGGTTGTAAGAAAAGAAGATCGAGTATCTAGAAAATTAAACTACTGTATTATCGACGAAGTCGACTCAGTTTTAATTGATGAAGCTAGAACACCATTAATTATTTCTGGTGGAGTAATGCAAAATGTTAACTTATATGAACAAGCTGATATGTTTGCTAAAAGCTTAAAAGAGAATGTTGATTATATTAAAGATGAAAAGACTAGAACTATTAGCTTAACAGACGAAGGTAGTCATAAATGCGAAAAAGTATTTAAAATAGATAATCTTTATGATATTAACAATACAGCTTTAGTTCATCACATTAACTTAGCCCTAAAAGCAAATTACTTTATGAATAGAGATGTTGATTATGTCGTTCAAGAAGGACAAGTTATTATCGTTGACCAATTTACAGGACGCTTAATGCCAGGAAGAGCTTTCTCTGAAGGACTTCATCAAGCTATCGAGGCTAAAGAAAATGTTAAAGTTAATGAAGAAACTAAAACATTAGCTACCATTACTTTCCAAAATCTATTCAGAATGTATAATAAACTATCAGGTATGACAGGTACTGCTAAAACAGAAGAAGAAGAATTTAGAAATATTTATAATATGTATGTTATAACTATTCCAACCAATAAACCAGTAATAAGAGTTGATGCTACTGATTTATTGTATTCAAATAAACAGGGAAAATATAATGCTATTGTTAGAGTAATTAAAGAAAGACATGCTCTAGGTCAACCAATTCTTGTTGGTACTATTGCTATTGAAACTAGTGAATTAATCAGTAAAATGTTAACTAAAGAAAAAATACCTCATGAAGTATTAAATGCTAAAAACCATGCTCGTGAAGCTGAAATTATTGCCCATGCTGGTGAAAAAGGCGCAGTTACAATCGCAACAAACATGGCTGGTCGTGGAACCGATATCAAACTTGGCCCTGGTGTTAAAGAATTAGGTGGACTTTGTGTAATAGGTACAGAAAGACATGAATCTAGAAGAATAGATAATCAGTTAAGAGGACGTGCTGGTAGACAAGGAGATCCTGGATTTAGTCAATTCTTTGTCTCATTTGAAGATGATTTATTAGTAAGATTTGGTTCTGATAAATACAAATCAATGATGGAAAGTATTGGATTTACTGGAGATCAAGCAATTAGAAATAATATGTTTGCCAAAACCGTAGAAACGGCTCAAAAAAGAGTTGAAGGTAATAACTTTGATATCAGAAAACATCTTCTAAGTTATGACGATGTCATGAATAATCAAAGAACTATTATCTATGAAAAAAGAAATGAAATATTAGATAATGATTCAATTCATGAAACAGTACTTAATGGTTTTAAAGAACACATCACAAACTTAGTAATGTCTCATTTAATCGAATCAAAGAAATTATCTGATAATGATTATGATGAAATAATCGAAGCTGCTAATGAAAATCTATTAAAGAAATATAAAATAACACCATCAGAAATTAAAAATAAAGAATCTGAAGAAGTAATTGATATAATTTATGATAAAGTAGTAACTGATTATCAAGATAAATTAAAAGATATTCCTGAAGAAGTAGTTAATGAATTTGAAAAAGCTATTTCTCTAAGAGTAATTGACTCTAACTGGATGGATCATATCAGTACCATGAGTCACTTACGTGAAGGAGTAGGACTAAGAGGATATGCCAATGAAAATCCACTTCAAGCATACACTATGGAAGGATATCAATTATTTGATAACATGTTAAATAAAATAAATAGTGAAATATCTACATACTTATTAAAATCTGAAATAAGACAAAATACTGAAAGAAAAACAGTAGCTAAAAAAATGATTACCAACGATGGTAAAGATGCCATTAAAACTCAAAAGAAAAGTGACAAAGTTGGTAGAAATGATCCATGTCCATGTGGCAGTGGCAAGAAGTATAAACAATGTTGTGGTAAATAACTCGTAAAGTCCCATAAATAAAGGGAAAACACGAGTTTTTCTTTTTCTAAAAAACACTTAAAAAAAGACTTTAGATCAGTTTTAGATCATTATATTTTTAAAAGGTAAAATAAGGGAATATATAAATCGGAAAATAGTAATATTGCGAGCAAATGTAAAAAATCGTTTTTTGTCATATAAGAATAAATAAAGTATGATATAATTATATGGGATATTTAATAATAATTAGTAATAAAGAGGTGTGATATGAAAAAAAATAAAAATTTAAAATGCATATTTATTATTATATTAATACTAATTGGAATTGTTTTATTCAGAAGTAATGGAAATATAATTAAAATAGAAACTATTAATAAAAAATACCAAGATATTCTTGATGATAAAATTTATTTGAAAAATATTGAATCTAATGATATTATTGCTAAAGAAGATATTAATGATAATTATATTAGCTATGCATTATTAGACTTAGATAATGATACGGTAGAAGAACTAATAATAAGAATAAACAATGGTAGTGATTTTGAAATTAATATGTTTTATACAATAATTAATAAAAAAATAAAGTATATTGGTAAATTAACGCATTATGGTATTCTTGCTTATAATAAAAATGAAAATGCAATCACATATAGCATAGAAAGACCAAGTTTAATTTATGGGCAAATATTAAAATATGATGAACTTAAAGACAATAAATTTAATAATGTTAAGAATCTAGTAGTAGATATTGATGAAAATGACAATTATATTTATTATTTTACTAATTCTCAAGGAAGCGATAAAACAATTATAAGTGAAGACGAATATAGCAAATACATCGATGATAATAAAGTAATTGAATTTAAAGATATTGTTAAAAGTAATATTGATAATCAAGAAGAAAACAAAATGTTTGGTTCAATAAATGGTACTGCCGATACAATTGATGGTAAAACAATAATTGTTTCAATTTATGCAGATGACTATGGAACTAAATGGGATTTTAATAAAGACAAGGAAAGAATTGAAGATACATTTGATAATTTAAAAATTGCTACCGAATATTTAAAAGAGCAAGTAAAAAAATATGGTAAAAACGCTACATTTATATATGATTGGGAAAAAAATTCTGATTTGAAATATGAAGCCCAATTTACTGATGATATCGTGGCTTTGAATGGAAATTATGAGCTTCAAAGAGAATGGATTGTTAATAATATTGATATTGATAAACTTATTAACAAATATAAAGCCGATAATATTATTTTTATGTTTTTCTTTAATAACAAGGAATTCAAATTACATTCGGCATATACCTATAACAAATTTGATATAGAATTAATTAATATGTTTTTACAAGAAGCCGAAGGAGATACATATCCAGCAACATATGCACACGAAATAATGCATACCTTTGGCGCACCTGATCTCTATATGGAAAATGATATAATTAATGAAGATTATATTAATTATTTGATTGATATTAATTCAAATGACATAATGCGTACAATATCTCCAGGTAAAGAAATTACGAATACTTTTTCATCATTAGACGCTTATTATGTAGGATTAATTAATAGCCATGAAGATATTGAAAAATGGAATTTAGGTATAAGCGAACATTTAATAGAAAATTAATATCAAAAACTATGGTATAAAATTATTCAAGAGTGAGGTAATACCATAGAAAAATTATTAAGATAATGAGATTGGATGAGAATTGCTTTTCGTTTGGTATAATAAAAAAGGTAAAAGAGATGGATAATAGATTATTATAAAATAATCGCAATATTAAGATATTAGGAATTGAGAAATGAAGTGAACCCCATTTTGAAGTGAACCCCATTTTGGACACTTTAAAAAAAAGAACTTTTGATATAAAATAACATCTCAAGAAAGTGAGGTGTTATTTTTGTGGCAAAAAAAGGTCAAAAATATAATAAATATTCTTATGAATTAAAAATGGAAATTATTAATAAATATTTAAATAGTGATGGTGGTTATGCTTCTTTATCAAAGGAATACAATATTCCATATAAGACGATTGATATGTGGATTTATCAATATAAACATTTAAATCACGATATGAAAAATCATAAAAAAGGTAGAAAAAAAGAAGAAAATATAGATTATAAAGAAAGATATGAAATATTAAAAAAATACCAAGCCTTCCTAAAGGCACAACGAGAGAGAAAGTAACATTTATAAATTTATATATTAATAAATAAGTAGACGAACTTATTATAAATATAGGAATGCTGATGATCCAGATTATATAGATTATTTAATGATTAAAAATATATTTAATAAATCTAAAGGCACATATGGATATCGAAGGATAACCGAAGGCTTAAAGATTGAATATGGTGTAATATTTAATCACAAAAAGGTAGCTAGAATAATGAAAAAATATTATTTAAAACCGAAATATATAAAGAGAACAAGACCAAATACTTATAAAAGAATTGAAGAAAATGTTCAACCTAATATATTAAAAAGAAATTTTAAAGCTGATAAACCAAATCAAAAATGGACAACTGATATTACGTATTTGATATTTCAAAACAAACGGTTATATTTATCTACAATTTTAGATTTATATGATAGAAAAGTAGTTTCATATAAAATATCAAGGTTTAATAATAATCAATTAGTTGTTGATACATTGAATGAAGCTATTTCAAAAAGAAAAGATGTACATGGACTTATCATTCACAGTGATCAAGGATTCCAATACACATCTTTTGAATACAAATCCATTTGTAAATCTAATGGAATTACTATTTCTATGTCTAGGAAAGGTACCCCAATAGATGATTCACCAATGGAAAGTTGGCATGGTATCTTAAAAAAAGAAACCTTGCACAATAATAATATCACATCTTTACAAGAATACCAAAAACTTGTAGAAGATTGGATATTATTTTACAACACAACCAGATTAAAGTCAAAAAAGTCCAAAAAATAATCTTGGGCTTCCTTTTTATTTATGTGAACTATTTGGGGTTCACTTCAGAAATCAGCTCCTTTTTTAGTAATCTTACGATTATCAAGTTAATGAAAAAATGACTAGGTTTTATGGTATAATTATTATGAAACAAAATGATAAATAGTAATTTAAAAGTGAGGTATTATATGAAAAAATACAAGATATTAATTATATCAATTTTGACTTTGATTATATCATTTGTTAGAAGTTGGTATTCAGATTTTTTGTTTGACAAATTATTTATATTTTATATTATTCCAAATTTATTATTATTTGTACTATTTAACTATTGCTTTATAACAAGTTTAATAAAAATAGTAAAAGAACGTAAATTAATAAATGTTGTAAGTATAATAGTATTATTGTGTTCAGTTTTATTATTTTTCTTTTTTCCTTTTAGAAAAGTAAAAACAAATTATGAATTAAATAGTTTTGAAAAAGCACGCTTGGAAATTATTGACAAGATTATTTATAATGAATTAAAACCTGATGATTTTGGAAATGTAAAATTGCCTAAAGAGTACAAAAAATACTCTATGAGTGGAGAGGTAACAATTTATCAAAATGATAAAGAAGGTCAAGTAATTTGTTTTTGGATTTTTAGAGGTATGCAATCAGGCTCAGTCCAATTAATGTATTCTACTGGGGGAGAAAAGTTAATAAAAGATAATGAAAATGGACATCCTATAATAAATATAGAAAAACTTAAGGATAACTGGTATTATGTTGAAACAGATTATTAAATTACAATTTATTAACCTAATCGTACTATTAAGATTTTACGAGCATTCATTATGACTGCTTTTTACATAAGTTTTTACATACGATGTAACAATTAATAAATTGGAAAAAACAAAATAGAAATGTGGTATAATTAAAGTGAAATGTAGGAGTGTGAGGTTATGAAGAAAAGTATTAAAATAGCATTAATTGTTATAGGGACTTTATTAATAGCATTAAGCATAATAGTCTTAGTAACAAGATTAGATTCTAAACTAAAAGAAGTAAATGTGTATGCCACATCAGAAGTAGAAAATGTTAGTGCAACTATATCTGATATTTCGCTAACGGGAGCAACAATTACAATAAAAGATAGAAATTCCACTAAATATACATATGGAGAATGGTATGTAATACAAAAAGAAGAAAATGGAAAATGGTACAACATTTCAACTAAAGTTAAAGAATATGGTTTTAATTCCATCGGATATGAAGTTGATGAAAATAATGAAGTGAAATTTGTTATTGATTGGGAATGGTTATATGGAAAATTGCCACAAGGAAGTTATAGAATTATTAAAGAATCGCATAATAAGTATATTTCAATACCATTTAATATAGCAGAAACACAAAGTTCCAAAAAAGAGAATATAAACCTAAATTTATTTGATAGAAGTGAAATTATAAAAGTAGTAATTGATAATTACTCACAATATAAAAATAATTTCGAATATACAGATAAAGATACTATTGATAAGGTTTATAATTTGTTTAAAAATTTAAAAACAAATGTAGCAAGTAAGAGTGATGAGCCAGAGAATCCTGAAGAATTATACAAAGTAACTTTTTTCAATAGTGAAAATATGCTAATAGAAAGTGACAATGATATTTTTAAAGCAATCGTATATTTATATAAAAGAGATAATAAATATTATGTAGAAGAACCCAAAAATGGAATTTATGAAGTAACAGAAGAAACTTTTAACAATATCAAAAACTATGCTAAATAATGCTTTTTTACATAAGTTTTTACATACGTTTTGTTGGAATTATTAGACAAATTTAAGTTATAGAAAATATAAATTCTTTGTAATTTCGATAAAAAAATTGTAAAAAGTGCAGAAAAATTGTAGTTTCTACACCATGTGGATCCGGGAAGAAGTATAAAAACTGCCATGGAAGATAATAAAAACATTTATAAAGCCCAGTAATTACGGGCTTTTTTTTGCTCCGAAAACTTCAGAATAATTTTTAGATACCTTTTTGGATACCTTCCGCTGAGTATCTAAAAGGTATCTAGATACCCAAAAATGGGGTAAAAATGCAAAAATTTTGCACGGCTAAAATTCATGACATTTTCTTTATTTATAAGGCTTTGCAAAGATTTTACTTTCAAAAAAAGATGAAAATGTGTCCAGTACCAAAATGACATTGGTAAGCGAGTTTAAAACATTTAATATTAAATAAAGAATAATATGGTATAATGTTTATAAGAGGGTTTTATGGAAATAAGTAAACTAAAACAATTACTAATTCAATCTTGGAATTTGGAAACATGTTCACCAGGATTAAGAGATAAATGGAGTGAAGAAAATCCATCATTAGGACAGTGTGCAATTACAGCTCTAATAGTAAATGATTTCTTTGGCGGAAAGATTATGAGATGTATGGCATCATCTGGAAGTCATTACTACAATATAATAGATGATTAACAGTAGAACAATTTTTAGGAGAAATTCCCCAATATGAAAATGGTGAAGAAAGAACAAGAGAATACTTGTTAAATAACAAAGATACAAAAAATAGGTATGAGAAATTACTTTATAATTTAAAACAGTCACTTAGACAGTTTCAAGGCAAACAGTTCAGATTAATTGATCGCAATGGACAAGAGTATTTGAGTAATACTCCAGGAACATTAGGTGGCAATAGAAAATTAAAAATATATGGAAGACTTGACTGCCCATCAGCCAAAAGATGGATTGAAAAAGGTTATTATATTTCTAACAGAGTTTTTTTTGAAAATGAAGACATAGCAATTGCTGCCGGATATCGTCCATGTGCAAAATGTATGCCTGATAAATATAAAGAGTGGAAAAATGACCAAATAAAAAAAAATAGATTTCAAATGTGTGTTGATCAAAGAACACAATTTATGTCAGAAGAAGTTTCACAAGAATTTAGAGATCTTTTACAATTATGTAGTAACCAACTTTATCTTGATGATAACCAACTTTATCTTGATGATGATGGAATGGTAAAACAGAAGAAGAAAAAATTATAAAAATTGCAATACAAAAAATATTCGAAAAATGCTAATTTTTGAATTTTAGATACCTTTTTAGATACCTTCTGCTAGGATTCCCGAGTGCTCTCGGAAGCTAAAAAGGGCAAAAAATGGCTCCCAAACGCCCTCAAAAGCCCAAAAACTAAAATCCATGTGACAGCGGATTGAAGTATAAAAACTGTCATGGCAAATAGCCTAGTAAAGCCCCGCAAATAAAAGGATTGCGAGGTTTTTTCCCTTTCAAAAAAGTTGTAATTTTTTTTCAAAAAAGTGCCTCTACATACGTTTT
>CADAMI010000023.1 GCA_902788975.1 uncultured Erysipelotrichaceae bacterium
ATAGAAGATCACTCCTTGTTTATTCTTTTCAAATTTATTATAACATGGATTTGATCTTCTTTTATTATGTCTACCACAAAATATTTTACACTATCATTTAAAATGAAACATAATTGTTTCTTTTTATTTTATGTTATAATTATTATGAGGTAATAATATGTTTGAATTAACAAGTGAATTAAATGAATATGCTAAAAATTATCAAGAAGATCCAGAAATAATATCCAATGAAGATTTAATTAAAGCAATTTATTTTATTGATAATTTATATATAGATAATGAAATAGATGTTCTCGTATTTCTTTTATCATTAAATTTATGTAATGCCTATGCTAAACAAATAGATAATCATGATATTTATAAATTTAAAAAAGATATTGCGACATTAATCAAAATTATAAATGAAAGAAATATTCCTAATCTTAAGGTATGTACTACTAATGATAAAGGCAACTTATATATATTTGAAGTAGGTAATATTCAATTTAGTTTTCATGATGAAAAACAAGTAACTATAGGTGACTTTTATTATCAAGAAATGAAGTGGGATGGTATAAGAAAACAACCATGTGCTAAGACATTATTTAATAAATGTTTAGATAATGAAATAACTGGTAATATGAAAAATATGATGGGAGAATTAATAAAACCTAATATTGAAAAGTTAATAAATAATTATCATGATAATAAATTATCTTTTGAGGAAATTATAAATAATATTTAAGAGGTGTAACAATGAACTTATCAAAATCAAGATACTGTAGAGGACTACAATGTAAGAAAATGTTATGGCTAGAAAAAAATATGCCAGAAGTTATGACTGAACCTAATAATGATTCCATCATGGAGCAAGGTAATGCGGTCCATGAAGTAGCAAGATATTTATTTGGAGAACATATTAATATTGAATATACGGATAATCTTAATGAAATGGTCAAAGATACTTATAGGACAATTGAATCTTACAAAAATGTTGTTATTACTGAAGCATCATTTAATTATGATAATAATTTCTGTAGTGTCGATATCTTGAAGAAAAATGGCGATAAATATGAAATATATGAAGTAAAAAGTTCAACTGAATTAAAAGATGTTTATATTAATGATGCTAGTTATCAATATTATGTATTAACTAGCCTAGGATTTAATGTTACTAAATGTAGTATTGTTATAATCAATAGAGGATATGAAAGAATGGGGAGTATTGACTTAAATAAACTATTCCTAAAATTTGATATAACTAGCGATGTAATAGATTTACAAACTAAAGTAAAAGAAACAGTTAAAGAAATAAATGAATATATGGATAGTGAAACTGAACCAATTGAAGACTTAGATCGAAAATGTTTTAAACCATATGATTGTCTATTTTTTAATTATTGCTCAAGAAATTTAGGACATCCGAATGTCTTTGATCTTGCAGCTAAGCCTGGTGTAAAATGTCTTAAGTTTTATAAAGAAGGTTATCGTACTTTCAAAGATTTATTAAAGGCTGATCTTAATAATAACCAACGTCAAAGAGTTGAATTTGAACTATATGATAAACCAGATCATATTGATAAAGAAAAGATAAAAGAATTCTTAGATACTTTATCATATCCATTATATTATTTAGACTTTGAAACATATCAAATGCCAATACCATTATATGATAGAGTAAAACCATATGAACAAGTTCCATTTCAATATTCACTTCATTATCAAGAACAAGATGATGGTGAAGTAAAGCATAAAGAATTTTTAGCAGAAGCCGGTACTGATCCCAGAAGAAAATTAGCTGAAAGATTAGTTAGTGATATACCAGAAGATGTTTGTACGCTTGCATATAATAAATCGTTTGAACAAACCAGAATAAAAAGATTAGCAGAAATATATCCTGACTTACACGATCATTTAATGAATATTCATGATAATATCAAAGACTTAGAAGATCCTTTTAGTAAAAAATATTATTACACAAAAGCTATGGGTAGTTCATCATCAATAAAATATGTTTTACCAGCTTTATTTCCAGATGATCCAGAATTAGACTATCATAATCTTGAATTAATTCATAATGGTGGAGAAGCTATGAATAGTTTTCGTGCTATGGAAAATATGACTAAAGAGGAACTTGAATATACAAGAGAAAGATTACTTAAGTATTGTTGCTTAGATACATATGCGATGGTAAAGATATTATCTAAATTAAAAGAAAAAGTAAAGTAACAAGGAGTAGGGGTAATGGAAAAGAAAATATATAAAGTAAATCCAATTATTATTTATCCAGAATGTATAATTAAAAATGGTAAACAGGATGATTGCCATAAATGTATAAATAAAGATAATTGCCTATCACCTAGAAGCATGTGTATAAGACCATATAAGAATCATCCAATTGGTTGTCCTAATTTTGGTAGACTGCCAACATGCCCCCCAAATATACCGTGTATGTATGATGAAATGTTTGATACAAGCGATGTATATGCTGTTGTTACAAGATTTGATTTAAAATCATATTTTGAAAAAAGAAGACAAAATAGACCTGATTTACCAGAAGGACAAATTAGAAATATAAGGGTATGGCAACCAATTGCTATTAAAGAAAATGATTATGCGATAGCTGAATTTTTCAGAGAAAATCCTGATAAAACTGCATTTGTTTCTACTAGACTACTAGAATGTATGGGCGTCGATGTTATTAATACTATGAAAGAAGTTGGATTAGAAATAACATTTCCTGTTAAAGATTATGCTTATAGAGTTGCTTTTGTTGCTGATGCTATAAAAGAAAAATTAGACCTATATGGCTTTGAAATACATGAAGAAATAAGTAAAAATAAAAAAGGTATGAAGACATTGATTAAAAAAATAAAATATTAATAATTAGAAAATATAAAAGTATGTATTTTCTTTTTTCTTACCTTGTAATAATATCTAATTTATGATATATTAATTAGTAGATAGAGGTGGAATATGAAAGGGAAGAAAAAAAATAATATTATTGCCATAATTATCTTTTTATTTCTTGCTTTTTGGTTATTTGGCAGGGATTATGAAATTGATTTCAATGATGGAAAGAAGATAAATGATAATGTCTTTCGTATAATTTCGTCAACATCTACAAGTAAGATGGATGATAAATTAATAAAATATGGTAAAAAGAATGGTATTAAGGTTGAAATTGAACATTATGGTGATTTGGAAATAGTTGATATTTTGAATAATGATTCTAAACCATATGATGCCGTATGGATATCAAACTCATTATGGTTATATATGTTAGATAATTCTTATTTAACTACTGATAGCAAATCGATTGTTATTGATCCAGTTGTTATGGGAATAACTAAGAGTAAAGCCGAGGAATTAGGTTTTATTGATAAAGAAATATATAACAATGATATCTTAAATGCCATTCGTGATGGAAAACTTAAATATATTATGGCATCGGTTACTAAAACTAATACAGGGGCAACAAGCTATTTGAGTTTCCTTAACAGTATGGCTGGTTCTCCAGAAGTACTTACTGAAGAGATGATTGAATCAGATAACCTAAAGAATGACTTAAAAGATTTCTTTAAAGGTGTAGAAAGAGTTAGTGGTGATGAATTATACTTAACTGAGATGTATAATAATGGTGACTATAACGCTATGATTAATTATGAAAGTTCCTTAATTGAAATTAATCAGTCACTAGTTAAACAAGGAAAAGAACCATTATATTTAATATATCCAGTTGATGGAGTCGCAATAAATGATATGCCATTTGCTTATATTAATAATGATTCCACCGATGAAAAGAATAAAGAAAAATTTCTAAAGTTACAATCATATTTAAGAAGTGATGATGCTATAAAACTAATGCAAGAATATGGTTATCGTTCTTGGTATGGTGGTACAAATGAAAAAGTCGATAAAAAAATATTTAATCCTGAATGGGGAATAGATACTACTAAATATTTAAAGGATATGAAATATCCAAGTAAAAAAGTTATTAGCAAAGCTATAAGTTTATATATTGAATCATTTAGAAAACCAACGCATGTTGTCTTTTGCTTAGATGTATCTGGAAGTATGAATGGAAATGGCTTGAATGAGTTAAAAGAAGCTATGAATTATATTCTTGATAAAGAACAGGCTAGTCAAGATAATTTACAATTTTCTGATAATGATAAAATAACGATTATTACATTTAATAATAAAGTAAAAGATATTTATAATACTAGATATGGCAATGAAACAAATTTAGCTATTGATGATGTAAATAAGTTGTATGCTAATGGTGGAACTAACATATATGATCCAAGCATTGAAGCTCTTAAGATATTAAAAGATGATGATTCCAACGAATACACTAAAACAGTTATTTTGATGACTGATGGTAGATCAAATGCTGGTTCTTATTATGAACTTAGTAAGTATTATAAAAATAATAAATTAGATATTCCAATCTATAGTATTACTTTTGGTTCATCGAGCGATGATGAATTAAATGAAATAGCCGATTTAACAAATGCCAAAGTATTTGATGGTAAGAGTGGATTATTAAAAGCATTCACTGAAGTAAGGAGCTATAACTAAGATGAAGAATAAAGAAGTTGTATCAGCCATCGTCGGCAGTGCTTTCTTTGCAGTTCCATATCTTGGTATGTCAATTGCCTTAGCTCCGGCTCTAGCTATTGGTTGTGTTGCTTTTGGAGCTAGTGAATTAGTCTTATCGGGTGTTAAAAACAAAGAAACTTTAAAAGACACTAATCGAAAATTATATTTAAAAATTACGACAGCTGAAAAACAAAATAAGGAAATATTAAATTTAATACCTAAAGTTGAGTCAATTGAAACAAGAAAAAATTTGAGTGAAATTCATTCAACTATTAACAAAATTATTACAACTATTCAGAGTAATCCTAAAAAAGCGGAACACATAGATAATTTCTTTGATTACTATTTACCAGTATTAATAAAAATAGTTAATCGGTATGATGAAGTTGAAAATCAGAAATTGATATCTAAAGAAGGTAAAGACTTTATGACTAAAGCTGATAAAATGATTAGTGATACGAATAGAGCATTTGAAACAATATTATCTTCTTTATATCAAAAAGATATAATGGATGCTGATGCTGATATGAAAGTCTATAATTTAATGTTAAAAGCTGATGGTATTGTCGATGATAATCCTATAATGAAAGGTAGTGATGAAGGTGAAGAATAAAAAAACGATAATTGGTATCATTCTCTTTATTGTTTTGGTAACAGCGATTATAGTTATTAAAAATATAAGTGATAATGATAGTGATAGTATTCTTAGTGGTAAATTAACAACGGTTTATGTTGCTACTGGCGGTGGTAAAGAAGATTTTCTTAATGATAAAGACGTTCAAAAAATTCTAAAAAGTAAATATAAACTAAATGTTATTTATGATACTTGGAGTAATGGTAAAACGATTACTAAACCATTAATTAGAGAGAGTGTTGGCTTAGGTAATCAAAATATTGTATCCAAAATATCTAATGGTGAAGAGTTTTCAATTCACTCTGATGGAGTAACTAAGTATGATGCTTTATTTACATCTGATCAAAGATTTTATGACTACTATAAATTATCTCCTAATAAAGATGAAGGTGAAGCCGATAGATATACTGTTTTAGATGGTGGGCTTACGCTTAATACACCAATTGTTATTTATAGTTGGGGTAAAGTAGTAGATGCTTTAATTAGTCAAAGTATTGTAACTGAAACAGATGGTGTTTATTATATTACCGATATGAATAAATTAATTAATTATATTCTTGAAGGAAAAAAATGGTCTGATATTGGGTTAAGTAATTTATATGGAACAATTAATATTGCTTCGACTGATCCAGTATCATCATCACCTGGTGCAACTTATTATGGATTATTATTATCAATATTAAGTGAAGCTCAAGTAACGGTTGATAATATAAATAATAATTTACCTAAATTAAAAGATTTCTATATTAAATCTGGATATATGAATAATACACCAGCAGATTTATTTGAAAGATATTTAAAAACAGGTATGGGTGGAGAACCAATGATCGTCGACTATGAAAAAAGTATGATTGATTTTGCTAATTCTAGTCCAGATGCTTTTAACCAAGTAAAAGATGATATTCGTATTCTTTATCCAACACCAACTATTTGGAATTCCCATTGCTTTACGGTATTTACTGATAATGGAGCTAAACTATATAAAGCCTTAAACGATAAAGAAATTGGTCAGATAGCCTGGGAACGTTATGGATTTAGAACTGGTGTTACCGGCGGAACTTACGATGTATCAAGCATTGGTTTAGGAGTACCACAAACAATATCTAGTACAGTTACAAGTCTAAAGATGGACACGTACAATAAATTAATTGATTATTTAAAGGAGAATTAAAAAAATGAGTAATTTAGAACTAAAAGTAAAAGAAAAAGTTGATGAAAAGAGTATCGAAGGGTTAGTTAGTGAAAAAGATATAACCGATAAGAAAATAGAAAAATCATTAAATTATGATGAACTATCTAAAGAAGAAAAAGAAGCTATTGAAGAATTTAATAAGAAATTAGATATTACTGATTCAACACAAATATTACAATATGGTGTTTCAGCTCAAGAAAAAATATCTAAATTTTCTGATAGTATTCTTGAAGATGTTAAAACAAAAAATACTGGTGAAGTAGGAGACTTACTAGCTAATTTAGTTAGTCAAATTAAATCATTTGATAAAGATGTATCAGGAACTAGTAAAAAGAATTTTATTGAGAAAATATTCAATAGTGCTAAAAAAGAATTTGATTTTATCGTAGCTAAATATAATAAAATTGAAAAAAATATTGATACTATTGAAGGTGGTCTTGAAAAAGATAAACTTCAAATGTTAAAAGATATTACTGTTTTTGATACGATGTATGATAAAAACTTAGAGTATTTTAAAGAAATATCTTTATATATCATTGCTGGTGAAAAGAAACTTGAAGAATTAAGAGAAAAAGAATTACCTAAATTAAAAGAAATTGCTGAAAAAAGTGGAGATCAATTAGATGTTCAAAAAGTTAATGATATGGAAGCTTTAATTAATAGATTTGAAAAGAAAATATATGATTTAAAAACTACGAGAATTATTTCTATTCAGATGGCTCCGCAAATTAGATTACTTCAAAATAATGAAGCTGAATTAGTAGAAAAGATTCAAAGCTCTATTACAAATACCATTCCACTATGGAAAAATCAAATGGTTTTAGCACTTGGTATTAACAATGCTAAACAAGCTTTACAAAGTCAACAAGCAGTATCTAAATTAACGAATGAAATGCTTATGAAAAATAGCGAAACTTTAAAACAAGGTTCAATCGATATTGCTAAAGAAAGCGAAAAAGCGATTGTTGATGTTGAAACATTACAGAAAACTAATCAAAACTTAATAGAAACCTTAGATGAAGTAATTAAAATTCATGAAGAAGGTCGTAATAAGAGAGCAGAAGCTGAAAAGACACTTGAAGAAATTGAAAAAGAATTAAAAGCAAAGATGTTAGAAATTCATGTAAAAAAATAGATTTAGGAGTGTATAAAATGCGTGAAAATTATTTTAAAGATATGTATACAGATTTCTTTGGAATAGAATCACTTCCTAAAATAGATGTTAAAGAAGAAAAAGATAAGGGGCCTCAACAAGAAATGGCCTCTATCTTTCTTAAAATAAATAATTTGGTGGTAAGTGATGAATCTAAAGAACTGTTAAAAAAAATAATCGAATATATGCGTAAGTATCATGAAGGAATAGAAACTAATTACATTCCATTTAGATTAGTAATTGAGTCTAATACTGATACGACTATCCATGAAATAAATGATATTTTATATTCATCAGGAAAGTACTTTGAATATATTAATGATAAACAAAAAGTAATATCATTATATAAGATTACCAAAGAAGAAAATTACAGTGATTATGGTTTTATTCTTTTGCATGACTTGAATGGACTTAATATGTTTAGTGATATAGATACTAAAAAGATTATATATGAATTAGATAGTTTTTTAAAAGAAGATACGAAAACAATTACCATGATTGCTGGTAGTAATGAAGAGATAGATAATTTCTTTCTTGGTAGAGAAGAATTAAAAAACAAATATTTTGATTTTGTTATTAATGGTATTAATCCTGATATTCAAGATATTTATAATGATATATTAAATAAAGTAAGTGTTAATAATGCTATGCAAGTAGAATTACTTGATTATTTAACTAATACTTATACGCAAGATATGGATTATATAACTTACAAAAATGATATTATAAAATATATTTCCTTTAATAAAGAGATTCCTAAATTAGATAAAGTTAAAACAATTGATGAGGTATTCGCTAATTTAAATGAATTAGTAGGTTTAGAGAAAGTTAAGAAAGTATTGCATGAATTAGTAGACGTAATCTCATTAAAAGAAAAAGCGGGCGATAATCTAAAAATTAAAGATATGAATTTACATATGGTTTTCTTAGGTAATCCCGGTACTGGTAAAACTACTATTGCGAGAATGATCTCAGAAATACTTTATAACTTAAAATATATAAAGGAAAATAAACTAGTTGAAGTATCAGTTAAAGATTTGGTAGCTGAATACGTAGGACAAACAGCTCCCAAAACGATGTCAGTAATTGAGAAAGCAATGAATGGTGTTTTATTTATTGATGAAGCCTATACGTTAACTACAAAAAATGATAACTCATATAATGCTGAAGCGATTGCTACGTTAATTCAAGCTATGGAAAACTATCGTGATAAATTAGTTGTTATATTTGCTGGATACACGAAAGAAATGCAAGATTTTCTAGATTCAAACTCTGGAATAACTTCAAGAATAGGATATACCCTTACATTTGATGATTATACGACTGATGAATTAATTCAAATATTCTTAGGTATGACTAATAAAGCTGGTTTTATTGTCGAAGAAGATGCGATTAAATGTTTAGAAGAAATCATTAATAAATATCGTAATATGAAAAACTTTGGTAATGCTAGATTTGTAAGAAATATTTATGAAAAAACTGTTATTAGACATGCAACTAATGTTAAAGATAAGAAACAAAAGAAAATATTAAAGACAATTACTAAAGATGATATCAATACAGATAACTTAATTTTAGAATAAATAATTATCATAAAAAAAGAGCTTTTATTGTAAAAGTTCTTTCTTTTTTACCTAATTGCATACTTATGTTTGCATAAAAATAAAAAATATGATAAAATATTGGATTGTTAAGGGGGTAAACTGTGGATAAACTTGAATTGATAACCAAAGAAATAAAAGAATTAAAAATATATCTTAGTAACTTATATAGCGAAAAAAAAGATAATGAATTGAATGATGCCAGTGAAAAAACGCAAAAATATCTTGATGAAGAAATAAACGCTATTACCTATGTTATTGATACCTTGAAAACATTAAAAGATAAATTTATAAGTGGTGTAGGGGAAATAGAATTGTTAAGTGTTACCACCAATAACGATAATAATTACAATAATTATTTGTCGTTGTATCCAGAAGGTATACCAACAAGTTTTCATTTACCATATATTAAAGTTGCTAGGCTAAAAGAAACCCTGGATAATATCAATGAAATATTTCTATCAAAAACTGAAATATATGAATATCTTAATAACTATAATCAAGTAATGAGATTAGCTAGAAAATATCATACTACATCTTTATGGCATATCTTTTTAACCTATATGAAAATAACTAATCCTGATAATGCTAATTTTGCTTATTATGAAAAGATGATTAAGTTGCATATGTTATATGATAACTTAATGCTTTTATCAATTATAAAAGATGAGGATTTTACGGAAATTGATGCTACTGATGATGAGATGAGTGAAAAAGATAAAAATCATGGTTTAGCATTCTTAAAAACTTGCTTTCTAAATCCTAATGATGCTACTAGATTTAAAAAACATCATATTTTTAATTTTGTTAGAAATGCTGTTTTTCATAACGATATAAATGAACTATATAAAGTAAGTGCTAATTGTGAAAATATCTTTATAAATTTAAAAATGACAAATCCTATACCATTTAGATTTAAAATTCATAATTTTGGAATCTATAATATGCTTACTTATATTAGTGAATATTCTCATCATGCTCCAACCTTTATAATAAAAAATCAAAGTAGTATGAATCTTGATAATTTAACTAAAAACTATAATCGTCGAATGCGTGAATTAAATAAATTAATATTAACAAGATTATCATTAACTGAAAAAAGTAGTGATAATAAAGGAACAATCCTAGATAAGATGTATCAAAATAAAACATTATTCTCGCATCAAGATACAATTAATATACTAAATAATTATAGTTCAGTTACTGAGTTAGAATATTCGTTTACTAAGGAACAAAAAGATTTATTTAGTAAGAAAATAGAATTATTTATGGATATAACTAAAAATGATTTAAAATTTTTTATTGCGCCAATCTTATATAATTATATGCAAGGTGGAATATATAACTATAATTTTTATAAATATGATTTCTTAATTAATCAGTTATATTTGTTAGATTCTGATAATTCATTAGATAATGTTGCCATGGATATTTTATCTGATTTTAATACTTTATTACATAAACATAAAATTGCTAAAAATAAAAATAGTGTCTTTAATTATATTAAAGATGATGTTGATTATTCTAAAGGAATTGTTTTATATTTAAATGATAAAGAAATTAGAGAAGATATGAACGATGCTATTTTGTTTACTTATGCTTTGTGTTCTTTAAATGATCAGGAACAAATCGAAATAGATGGGGTAACCTACGAATTAGAACATATTAGAAATGCTTTTACACATGGAAGATGGCTTTGTAATCATGATGGAGATGATAAATATTATTCATTATATGATGACGAAGATTTATTGGTTGATCCAACTAACTCCAAATGGCAAGGTAAATATAGTTATCAAGAATTGATGAAATTATGCAATAGTTTAAAAAATAATTATATATTAAAAACAAATAGTAAGATAAAAGTTAAAAGTAAGTAATAATATTTAGAAGAATACTACTAAGTATTCTTTTCATTTGTTAGTTTTTATGATATAATCATTAAGAATTATTTGTTGGTGATGTATTATGGAGAAATATCAGGAAATAGAAAGAAGTATTATTAAAAAATTTCGTAAAGAGATATGGAGCAAATTTGTTAAAGGTATTCAGGAATATAAATTAATTGAAGATAATGATAAAATAATGGTATGTATATCTGGAGGTAAAGATTCTTTTTTACTTGCCAAATGTTTTCAAGAACTAGAGTGTCATGGTAAGCAGAACTTTACGGCTGAATATGTGGTTATGGATCCAGGATATAACAAAATTAATCGTGAACTAATCGAATCAAATGCACGAGTTTTAAATATTCCTGTTAAAATATTTGAAAGTGATATCTTTGATGTAACTAATACAATAACTGAAGGTAATCCTTGTTACTTGTGTGCTCGCATGCGTAGAGGATATTTATATAGTAAAGCTAAAGAATTAGGTTGTAATAAAATAGCTTTAGGACATCACTTTAATGATGTTATTGAAACAACTTTATTATCAATGTTTTATGGATCAGAAATAAAAACCATGATGCCGAAACTACATAGTGATAATTTTCCAGGTTTGGAATTAATTAGACCAATGTATCTTGTTAAAGAAGAAGATATTATTGCATGGAAAAAATTTAATGACTTAACATTTCTAAATTGTGCTTGTCGTTTTACAGAAGCATGTGATATTGATGACTCTTCAAGTAAACGAAAAGAAATAAAGAATTTAATTAAGGAATTAAAGAAAGTAAATCCTAATATCGATAACAATATCTTTAAAGCATTAGATAATGTTAACTTAAACTGCGTTATTGGTACAAAAACAAATGGTATGTATCACAGTTTTCTAGAAGAATATGATAGTGAAAAAGATAAGTAGGAAAGAGTAGAAACTCTTTTTTCTTTTATGCAAACATGATATAATTAAAATATAAGGAAGGAAGAAAAAAATGGAAGAAGTTAATAACAATCGTTTAATAGCCACAATATTTAGTTTAATTGGTGGCATAATTGGTACTATACCATGGGTACTTATATATGTGTATGGTAATATGATCGTAGCTATTTTAGCGGTATTTATTGCTATGGCAGCTTGGAAAGGATATAAATTAGCTAAAGGGAAAGTGGATAAATATGTTCCAACAATTATTGTAATTATTTCTTTAATATCAATAACTATTGCAACATTTATTATTATTCCAGCTCTTTTATTATTAAAAGAAGGAAACTCCGTAGATATTAATACCATTAAACAATTATATGAATATAAATCATTTGCTAGAGCTATCAGTGGTGATTATATTATTTCCATAATATTTACCTTACTAGGTATTAGTGGAGTAATAAGTAATATGAAAAATCAAGTTGAAACTGGTAAAGAAATTAATTTATTATCTTATACTACTATTACTGAAGAAGAAAAAACTATTATTAGAGAGGCATTTGAAAAAATAGATGCTTTTGAAAAATACAATGCTAAACCTAAATCATTAATACTAGAACAACTTAAAGATAATGATATAATATTACTTAATAAATTTATTAATCGTGGAATAGTAAGAAGATATAAAGGTAACTATTATTATAGTGATAAATTTGCTAATAATCCTGATAAAGAAAGAGTAAAAAGTAGTTTTAAATTAGTCTTATATGTCTTTATAATTTTAATAATTATTGCTATTATTGGTAGCCTATTATCAGATAATAATAACAATAATAATGATAATAATATATATGAAGATGAAACTATAACTTTAAATGAAGTAATTCAAGATAACATAATTAAATATAATGTTCCAAGTAATTTTATCGAAGTAGAGAAGTATCGTAAAGAAAGAACATATTACTATACTCCTAAAATAGATAAGACGGGTTATTCGGGAATAATATCAGCCAGTTATGGTACAACAGATTATAGTTTAGATGAATACGATGAATTTAAACAAATATTAAAAGAAACATATATTGATATTGATGCAGAAGATGTTATAAGTAGTGAAATGAAAGAATTTACTAATGGAAATGGTTATAAAGTAGTAGAAATTACAACCGAATATCAAGATGAAACCTATCCATGCACTGAATACATGTATTATATAGTAAATGAAAAATCTTATGGCTTAATATATTTAACAGACTATTATAGTAAATATGTAAAAAATATAAGAGAAGTAGCTTATAATATGGTTGATAAATTTGATTTTATTGAAGGAGATGTAAATTATGAATAATAATGAATCATTAAAAATATTAAAAGGAAATAAAAAGAATATTTTAATTAGTATAGGTGTTATTTTCTTGGGAATAATAGCGATCTTTATTGGGGCTGGTTCAAGTATTAATCCTGATGATTTAACTCCTGTTGAATATAATACTTTAATTAGTAGTAAAAAAGATGAGCCAGAACAATATGCAACAGTAGGTATTAAATATTTGCCATATCTATTTGCCGAAGAAACAACTGATTATGGTAGTAAAAAATATTATATTGTTTTTGATGAATTTGATTATCCTTATATTGCAAGATTAAAGGATGAAACATATCAAAAATTAGAGAAACAATATGATAATAATGAAGAGATTAATTATAATTTAAAAGGCTTTTTATATGAGCAAGATGAAGAATTAAAAAAATTAGCTATTGAATCACATCGAGAATTATTTGAAGATAGTGAAATAACTGAAGCTAATTATGAACTATATTTTGGTAAAACATATCTAGATGAAGAGTTAGTCCCACAGACAGCTACTGAAATAATCTTTTTAGTAATTGGTATTCCTCTTTTATTTATTGGTCTTATCTGTTTGATAATATCAATTATTGCCAAACTAAGATTTAAAAAGAATATAAGAAAGTATAATAAAGATGAATTAGAATATGAATTATCTAAATCAAGTACTTTATATTTTAAAAAAGAAGAAATATGTTTAACTGATAATTATGTTATTTCAACATTTATGGGGTTAGATATCCTTAAATATGAAGATATATTATGGTTATATGTTGAAAATAGAAGATATAATTTTGTTTCAATAGGTAAATATCTTATTGCTAGAACTAAAAATAAAAAGATAATTCAATTAGCATATTCATTTAGAAATGAAGAATTATTGATTCAAATAATGAATAAAATTGCTGAAAAGAATAATAAAATAATGCTTGGCTTTACCAAGGAAAATAATAAATCATATAAAGAATTAATAAAAAATAATAAACAAATTTAATAATATTATAATATTGACAAATACTATATTGCTATTTATAATATTATGCCTGTTAGAAAGAAGGGATAATATATGAATAGTATGAATAACTTTATACCAGTTGAAGCTAGAGAAGAAGATCATATGGCTACTTGGTATATCGATATATCAAAATTGAGTTTAAATGAATTGATTATAATAAAAAATGAACTAGTAGGTAATAAAGTTGATAGTATTAGATATATTGATGCGATTATTCATCAAAATATTGGGTGTGATATTGATAAATTAAAAATGTCAAGAAGAGAAACTAGTAAAGAAAGTCGTGCATTCAAGAAACAAAAAACGGTGATTAAACACCATCGTAGAAAAAGAAGATAATCTTCTTTTTTTCTTTTATAAAGTTTAGCAATCTATATTGACAATTGCTAACATAAGTGATATAGTTAGTTTTGTAAGTAAAGGAAGAGTGATAATATGGCTAAAAAACAATTTAAAGCCGAATCAAAAAAGTTATTAGATATGATGATTAATTCTATCTATACGAATAAAGAAATATTTCTAAGAGAACTTATTTCTAATGCTAGCGATGCGATTGATAAATTATATTTCTTATCACTAACAGATAAAAAAATTAAAGTAAAGAAAGATAAATTAGAAATATGGATTATTCCGGATAAAGAAAAAAGAACCATTAAGATTATTGATAATGGTATTGGTATGACTAAAGAAGAACTTGAAGATAATTTAGGTACAATTGCTAAGAGTGGTAGTGAATTATTTAAAGAAAATAATGATAAATCTAAAGATATCTCAATTATTGGACAATTCGGAGTAGGTTTTTATTCATCATTTATGGTTTCATCTAAAGTAGAAGTATTAAGTAAATCCATTAATAGTGATGAAGCTTATTTATGGACTAGTACTGGCGTTGATGGATATACAATTGATGTAGCAGAAAAGAAAACTAATGGTACTGAAATAACGTTATATTTAAAGGATAATACTGAAGAAGTAGATTATGATTCACTTCTTGAAGAATATCGCTTGGAAGGCATTATTAAGAAATATTCTAATTACATTAAATATCCAATTAAGATGAATATTAAAGGTGAAAAAGATAAATTAGAAGAAACTACCATCAATAGTATGATTCCTATTTGGAAAAAGAAACAAAGTGAAGTAACGGATGAAGAATATAATAATTTCTATACCGATAAATTTTATGACTATGAAAAACCATTGAAAGTAATTCGCAGTGAAGTAGAGGGACTTACAAGTTATCAAACATTATTATTTATCCCATCACATGCGCCATATAACTACTATACTAAGGAATATGAAAAAGGTTTAGAATTATATTCTAAAGGGGTTATGATTATGGATAAATGTAGTGACTTATTACCTGACTACTATAGTTTTGTTAAAGGACTAGTTGATTCGGAAGATATTGCCCTAAATATTTCTCGTGAAACAATGCAACAAGATCATCAAGTATCTTTGATTGCTAAGAATATTGAAACTAAAATTCATAAAGAATTATTAGCAATGTTAAAAGATAATCGTGAAGATTATGAAAAATTCTATGGGGCTTTTGGGATGCAACTAAAACATGGTATTTATTCAAGCTATGGGATGAATAAAGATAAATTAGAAGATCTTTTAATGTTTTATAGTTCTAAAGATGAAAAATATACAACTTTAGCTGAATATGTTGAAAGGATGAAACCAGATCAAAAAGAAATATATTATGCAAGTGGTGAATCTATTAATAATATTAAAATGTTGCCACAAGTAGATATGATTTTAGATAAAGGATATGAAGTATTATATTTAACGGAATACTTAGATGAATTTGTTATTAAGATCTTAAATACATATCAAGAAAAACAATTCAAAAATGTTACTGATAAATCGTTAGATACATCTACGGAAGAAGAAAAGAATCAAATAGACAAGATAAATGATGAATTTAAAGATATGTTAAGTTTAATGAAAGAAGCATTAAATAATAATGTTAAAGAGATTAAATTTACTAATAAATTAAAGAATCATCCAGTATGTTTAACTTCTGATGGTGAATTATCACTTGAAATGGAAAAGATAATCAACAGTATGCCAACAGAAAACGATAAAGTTAAGGCAGATACTATACTTGAAATTAATGATAATCATGAAATAAGTAAAAAATTAAAAGAATTATATAAAGAT
>CADAMI010000024.1 GCA_902788975.1 uncultured Erysipelotrichaceae bacterium
GTTACGTGGACGCGTATGATGTCAGTATGCAATGCGAAGTCGACAACGATAGCACTTCGTACTGCGATGGTTAGTCCTATTCAGCATCTCTTGATATCTGGAATCCATATCCACTTGCGTAAGCAAGTGGTATTGGTGACGAACGATGGACGAGTGTAGGCACGGCCAAAATATCTAGGTATTAATTTAATAGATGTATTTCTAGTATGTGGTATAGAAATACATCTTTTTTAATATGCTATATTATGTGGACTTTTTGTTAGAAACTTGATATAATTAAATTATGATAGAGGAGTGATAACTTGGATAATATTATTATAACTTTTGAAGATGGTATAAAGAGGGAATATCGTAAAGGAATTAGATTAGAAGAAATAATTAAAGATGTTAATCCTGATAGGGATATTATTTGTGGATCTTTTAACAATATAATACTTAATTATAATGATTCGATTAATCGTAGTGGAGAATTATTCTTATATGGCATTGATAGTCCTCAGGGATCTAGGGTTTATGAAAAGGGATTAACATTTTTATTTAAGGTAAGTGCTTTGGAAGTATTAGGTAAAAATGTTAATATTAAGATAAGGAATTCTATTGATAGGGGAGTATTCTTTGAAATAGATAAAGAAGTTAATGAAGAAGATATTAAACAGATTAAAAAGATAATGCAAACTAAGATAGATAAAGCAATTACTTTTGAGAAAATTGAAACTACGATGAATGAAGCAATTAATTATTTTAAAGAAATTAAAAGAGAAGATAAGATTAAGACATTATTTTATGATAAGAATAAATATGTTACTTTATATAAATTTGATGGGGTATATAATTATTTCTTAGGTAATTTACCACATGATAGTTCAATTCTTAAATATTATGATTTAACATTACTTCCAGGAAAAGGAATAATTCTTAGATTTCCTTCGGTATATGATAATGGAAAGATTGTTAAATATACGCATCATGAACAATTCTTTAATAATGTTAGTGAATACTTAGAATGGGCTAAGATTCTTAATATCAGTAGTGTCGGAGAACTAAATGATGCGATTGTCAGTATGGATGCAGCTGAACTAATAAATTTATCGGAATCAATTCAAGATTATCGATTACAGAGTATTGCTAGTCAGATAAAAGAAAAACAAGATAAAATTAAAATTATCTTATTATCTGGTCCTTCGTCATCTGGCAAAACTACATCTGCTAAAAAGTTATCTTTATTCTTAAAGACGATGGGACTTAATCCGGTACCGTTATCACTTGATGATTATTTTCTTGAAAGAAAAGATACGCCACTTAATGAAAATGGTAAACCTGACTTTGAAAGTTTAAGAGCAATTGATATTAAATTATTCAATAATCAAATTGAAAAATTATTAAAAGGAAGTAAAGTAACAATTCCAACATTTAATTTTATTACTGGTATGAAAGAATATAATAAAACTATTCAGATGAAAGCAAATGATATTTTAATAGTTGAAGGATTACATGCTTTATCTGATGAATTATTAACAGATATTCCTAAAAATAAGAAATTTAAAATATATATATCACCTTTAGTATACTTGAATATTGATGATGATAATCGTATTAATTTAACAGATATAAGATTACTTAGAAGAATGGTTAGAGATAATCGTACTAGAGGATATAGCCCATCACATACCTTATCTACCTGGAGTGAGGTTAGAAATGGGGAAGAGAAATATGTATTCCCTTATCAAGATAGTGCTGATGTTATCTTTAATACGTTTCTTGCTTATGAATTACCTATAATGAAAGTATATGCTTTACCTTTATTATATAAAGTTCAAGCAGATGATCCAGAATATATGACAGCATTAAGATTAATTGAACTACTTAATTTAATCTTACCAATACCTAGTGATGATGTACCATCATTATCAATAATTCGTGAATTTATAGGAAAAGGATACTTTGAATAGTATCCTTTTTTAAATTATTTCTTTTTGTGATTAAGTTTCTTATATAAAGAGTACATTGGTTTATTAATTACTAATAATAAATTAGGGGTATATTCAATAATATTACCGCCAAAACCAATTTTATATAAATATTGTTTATGGTACTTATTACTTTCATCAAAATAATCTTTATGTATTTCACCTAGATTAAAAATACGATAACCTAATTCATAATATTTTTTAATAATAGCCCATTTTAAGATATGGGTTGAATGAATACATCTAAATTCTTCTTTATAGCCATCAATTAAAAAATATATCTCATGGTTATTTTTAATTACAATACTTGTACCAACAATAATATCATCTTTATATTTTTGATTTAAGGTTAAAGCATGACTTAATTGTTGCTTCAATTTTTCAATTGTATTATCAGAATTAATTTTTTTATTTAGCATTTTTTCACTAATATTACCTAAATGTGCATCAAAAATATTATGTATTTTTTCATTTTTATTTTTTTCTATTTCATATAATCTTTGAATATTTACTAGATATTTGTGAGGATTTAATTTAGCTACAAATAATTCCATTTTATTATCTTTATTATTATAAATATTTAGTAAATTTTGGTAGTATAATAAACTTTTTGTCGTTTTCTTTTTAATAACTTTATATACCTCATCAATATCAGTATTATTAACTTTATGAAGAGATATGCCTAAACTTATTCCTTCTTTAATATTTCTTTTGGTATTTCGGTTAAAGTTATTATATATTTCATTGATTGAATTGTTATTTTCGATAATAACATCATATCGCTCAAAATCTGAATAATAACCTAAACTTTTATAATTTAAATTATATAAATTATTTAAAATGTTTTCATTGTTTTCAATATTAATATTATTTTTATTATATACTTTATATTTAAACATAGGATTTGTAACTAAAAAAGTTACTTTTTCTTTACGTAGATATTTAGTTAATTCTTCCGTAAAAGTTTTTACAAGATTATAGTCAGCATAATCAATTAAAAAACCATTGGGTGCTACAGCTTCGAAAACACCAGGAGATACACTATGAATTAAAATTAAAGTTGCAGCATAAATAGTTTCAGTTTCATCTACTAGCCCTAAAAATAATTTTCTTTTATTACTATTAATATTTAATAAAGAATATTCAATTGTTTGGCCGAAGTTTCTTTTACTATGAATATTGGCATAGTTTCTATAAACAGTTTGATTTAAATTAATTATTTTCATAGTATTCTCCTTTCTGGGATTGTTATTATAACATACTATTGGTAAAAATTAAAGCAAAATGTTACCAATTGGTTAACGTTTCGTATTTTTTAAGTTACATAAATTGACTTAGTACAATTATTATGCTATTTTAAAAGTAGGTGATACAAATGATTAAAAAGGATTTATTATATATATTTATTAAAAAAATTGAGAATAGAAAATTATTGACCAATTTTATAAAAAATATATTTGATTATGAAAATTTTCATGATTATAATTATCTTTTTAGAATAATAAAAAATGATAGTCAAATCATTATTGATATATATGATAATGTTAGTGATAATCGTTTTAATAGATATATTTTTAATTATGGTAGAAGTAATTATGATATTCATATTATAAAAGAGGGCAATGTTTTTGTTACCTATATAAATGTTTTAAGAATAGGAGAAAGTGACAATAAACTATATAAGTTAGCTTATTTATTTAAACTAGATAAGAATAAAATATCTGAATATGCCAATACTTTTCTTGATAAAGAATTTGTTGATATTTTAGATGAAATAATAAAAAAATAAGTCTATTTCTTCATTTCTTAATAATAGGCTTATTTTGATATTCTTTTTTTATTAAAGATAAATCATTAGTAATTAATGAATATATATAGGTAGATTTATATTCAATATCTAGAGAATTAACTTTATTAGGTTTATAACTAGTAAATATTGGGATAGTTATATTTTTTTTAATCTTATTTAAATAATTTCTACCTTTGGTATTAAAACCTAAAATACGAATGTATATATCTTTATTATTATCAGTTTTCTTTATTCCTAATAAAATATGGATTAACATACGATTTATTTTATTGTAAGTATATCTTTTTGTTTTAATATTCATAACTAGTTCTTCCCAAGAATTTGAACTAGTTATTTGTTTTATTAGACGATTTTCAATACCTTCATCTACCGATAGATATTCATTTAAATGATCTTTATTATTAATAATCGTATATAGTAGATATTTATAAGCATTATCTATTGATATATTTTTATTTATATATTTTAATGTTAGTTCGGGAACATACTTTGAAACATCTTCGTTTTGAATAATCAGCTTTCTTATTAAACTAGCGTTTATAATATTGGATTCAACTATTTTACTATGATAATCATTAGTTCTTTTAATGGAAATAGGAGTAATTTTATAATCATTTTTAATAATTTCTTTTATATATGACAGAGCTAATAAATCATTTGGTTTATCAATATTAATATTAGTTATATCTTTTAAGGCTTTACTTTGGGCGGTTGGATAATTAATGCCAGTATCCAAATATTTTTTAACTAATTCATCATATAATTTACTATTTAATTGAATATTAGCTAATTTTACTAAGTCATCAATATTATCAGTTTCAGTTCCAAATACAAGGGTATCAATATGCAAACTATTTAGGATATTAATGGCTGCATATGCGAACATATCAGCAGACTGAGTGCCATATAAAGTTGGTAACTCAATGACTAAATCGATATTATACTCAAGACATATTTTAGTTTTATCCCATTTATTTAAAATTGATATTTCACCACGTTCGGTAAAATTAGTACTAATAATTGCAATTATAATTGAATCAGGATATCTTTCTTTTATTTTATTTATTTGATATAAATGGCCTAAATGAAAAGGATTATATTCAGCAATTACTCCAATTATATTCATTGTTTAACCTCACTATTATTAAATCTAATAAACAGAATAATATAAGTAGTACCAAGTAATAATCCACCAATAATATCAGATAGATAATGGACTCCAAGATAAATTCTACTGAAAGCGATTAAAAGAAGTAGGAAAGTAGTAAATATTGTTAATAGTATTTTAACTAATTTATTATTAATTCTTTTGCATAATAAATATAAAAGATATATATAAAATGCAAAACTTACCATTGTGTGACCTGATGGATAACTATAACCAGTGGCATCTGCTAGGAAAACACCATTTGGTCTTGATCTTCTGAAAATGAATTTAAATAATTGACTAGTAAAGAATACGGTTACTAAATTGATAATTATAGATAATGGAACTTTTTTATTTTTAATAAAGAAGAAGAGTAAAATGCTTATAACTATTAATGAGTAAGCTCCACCTAAATTAGTTATATTGATCATTATTTTAGTTAAATTATCAGTTCTAAGCCCAATTACAAATGATTCCACTAACTCATCAAGTGGGTTAATTGCTCTGGTAAATACCAAAATACTCCATATTATAAACATACATAAAGTAATACTTGGTAAAATTAATTTTTTATTAAATATATTTTTATTATAATTGTTATGTTTCATAAAAAACTCCTTTGTAATCAATTTATTTAATTATACTATAAAGTAAATATTTTTTCTATAGAAAAAAGAGCATATGTTATGCTCTAGAATGTTTATTTTTAACATTTTCAATTAATTCTTCAAAATACTCGTCTTTAGAATATATAATCTCTGATTCATGTAATTTATTTATAGTACTTTTATTTAATATTTCTTCTTCTAAAAAATTAGCACTTTTGATGTTATATATTATTTTAATATTATGTTTTGTAAATAGTTCTTTTACAATTTCCATAATAGCAATTACTTTTTTATATGTATTAATATCTTCTAAAACATTGTTTCCATCAATAACAATTGTGTATATCATAGTCATTGATGTTTCTTTTCTTTTAATATTACAAGCAATTAATTCTACTTTATCTAATAAGGTTAATTCATTAATAATTTCATTATACATATTTTATCTTCTCCTTTAATTAACGAGTATGTTTTGTTTGTTTAGTTTCAAGTAATTCAGGTTTAAATGATAGAATTTCATTAATCTTATTAATAATTATATCGATTTCACAGTCACCAATATATTTACTAAAATGTTTTATTAATTTTTTGGCATAATTATCTGCAATATCTAAATATTTCTTATTACTTTCATCTGTAGAATGATTAGTTACTTTAATCTTTAAATAATTTAGTAACTTTATAAATGTTTCTAATGATTCTCTATCAAAATTTCCACTAGTCAATATTTTAGCCATTTTCTCATCATCAAATACAATATTACTTGCTATTAATGCTTTATCAACAATGTTTTTTGCTCTATGTCTAGCATTAATATAAACTATTTCATTTGCCTTTTTTGAAAGAAAAAATTTAGTTAAATTTTTTGAATATTTTGCATTAATATATGTTCTTTCCTTATAAGCAATTTGTTTTAAATCTTCTAATTGTTCATTTGAAATAAATAATTTGAAATTCTCAGTAATAATTTTACTATAATCAATATACATAATAATCCCCCTTCTTTGAGACGGTTATATATATTAACATACTTTTATTTGTTTGTCAAGCATTTATTAAAATAATCGTTTGCCTAAAAAAAGAGCTTATGCTCTGTCATTTTAATCATAATGGTGGAGTCGAGGGTAGTACTCTTTTGTTTATTATGAACTCTTAATCAACCTTAAGCCTTTAAAAATTAACTTATTACATTTTAAGAATTCTTAAAACTTTAATCATTTCTACTTAAAAAAAGATGTTAAACAAGATGCGAAAATAAATATTTGCTACAATTTATTTTATAAAAAATAAAATCATTTTATTAATTAACAAAAGACACTTTTATAGTGCCTCTTGTTAGACTATATTATATTTGCGTAGATTCATAAGAACTAACTTTCCAATTACTATTTTCATTTATAATTGTCATTTTTTCTAATTCGGTATACTTAGTTCCATTTGGATCTTCCCATTTTGCAGTAATGGTGGCTATGATTTTATTATCATCGAAAGAATCAATTTTATATACTGTTTCATTATCTAAAAATTTATACTTATTCATGTTACCGCCTTTTCCTGTGCTAGCGGCATATAAATTTCCATCTTTTTCATAATAGTTATACATTTCCGTGCCATCTACAAATGTTTCTTTCTGCTTTAGATAACTTTCTTTAAGTAGTAAATTATTAAAATAGTCTTCAGTTACATATTGTTTAAAATAATTTGTTAATTGTTCGTAGGAATTAAAATCAGTACACTTGTGATATCCATTCCATTGATAATCTAGACCTAATTCTTTCTCGCTAATGCTTGTTGCCTCGGTTTTACAATAAGCAACGGTAACATGATCAACTAAATATTGTACAGTGTCATTAGTAAAATCATTTTTAACAATAGTTGTTGCATCTTCCTCAGTCATTGTTTTAGTTGTCTGATTATTTTCACTGGTTTGCACATTATCATTAGTTGTAGTTGTTTTAAAACTAATTGTTCCTGTTGCAAATAACCCAATAAATACTAATAGCATTATAAATATTCCTATTAATAATCCAACCAAAATTCCACTATTAATTTTCTTTTCCATTTATTAATTCACTCCTTCTATTTATAGACTATCATATATAGATTTATATTACAATTATAAAATAATCTATATACAATTTTATTATTAATTTTGTAAAGTGGTGTAACCTAATACAGTTCCATCACATTCATTATTCTCTAATTAATTAAAAATAAAAATATTATATTAAAACTTATTATTATTTATAATACCTTCATTAAATCAATAATATTTATAAACATTTTAAAATCACTAAAAAATGATTATTCACTTTAAATTATAACAAATAATTACTAAAAAATGATTTTGCAAAATTAAAACAAGATGTCATTTTATCAAAATATAGAAAAACCCTTATAAGATAAGGGAATACTTTTCTAATGGTGGAGCATATGTTGCATTAAACAAACTCTCTAGTCTTTATAATTTATCAAAATTTTATAATTTATTATTGATTAAAGAATAAATGTTTGCTATAATTATTTTAGGAACATTAAGTTGTTGAGTGTCTACCAAATCTCTTAAAGAGAGGAGGTTTGATAATGATGAAGAAAAGAGACTTTATAATAAAGTTTCTTAGATACATTGCTATCATTTTATTTCTCCTTATCATTTTGATAGTAGTTATAAAAAAATGACACTTAATTCGCATTTGAATTAAATGTCCATCTAAATTTATTTGGGTAGACATTCAACATTGGAAAACTATCTATATACATAATAACACAAATATTTATTATTTACAAGAATTATTATGCATTCTTAGATTTATTCTATATGCAAATCCACCTATAAAGTAATAGATGGAGTTCTTACTATTATGGTGGAGTCGAGGGGAGTTGAACCCCTGTCCAAAAATAATTATACAATATTTATCTACAGGTTTAGTTAATTTTAAAAATTCATAAATATCTTATAAATTAACAAAAATAATATTTATTATCCTATTAAATTCAATGTATTTTATAGGAATAGAATACATTATAGCTTATTTTATTAACTTCTGTTACAACTCATAAGCAAAGTAGTAGAGAAGTCTGTGCCGCTAAATTAAGCGTATGCAACAGCTAAATTATTTCTGTTTCCAGTTATTTTTGTTTGTCTGTAACGTAGACATTCGACCTGCAAAATAAAGATGCATATTCCTGTCGAAGCCAAGACGACCCCATACACATATAATTATATCATAAAGATGTTTGGGTGTCAACAACTGGTTAAAAACATTGTATGTTTTATTTGTTCTTTTTTAGATATGCAATTGCATATTTTGCAAAAGGGGTAAGATTATTCATATTAAGCGTATTAATGTCATACCAATCTGCTCCATTAGAGTCAATCCCGTCAGGCGTTTTCCTAATATCATTTTTAATATTAACAATATAAAGAATTCCTATATGGTGTAAATCTTCATAGAAATTATCTTTAACTCTCCAGACAATGTTACTATCTTTTACTGATAATAATTTATATTCTTTTATAATACCTCCAACTTCTTCCATTAATTCTCTTTTTAAAGTATCCTCTGGCGATTCATTATGCTCGATTCCACCTCCAGGTAGATCCAACTTGCCTAAATATCCACCTCTAGCTTTCTTAATTAATGCAATTTTATTATTACTTGTTATGATGCCATAACAACCAATATGAGTATGTTTTCTTTTCATAATCTATTCCTTTCATTTCTATTTTATCATATTATATAAATTAATTAAATAAATTAAAATGGGAGGTTATATGAAATATAAATATAAAGTATGTGTATATGCAATATGTAAAAATGAAGAAAAATTTGTAGATAGGTGGTATGAATCAATAAAAGAAGCAGATGAAATATATGTATTAGATACTGGTAGTACTGACAATACAGTAAATAAATTAAAAGAACATGGTGTATTTGTTAAAGTGGAAGAAATTAAACCGTGGCGATTTGATATTGCTAGAAATAAGTCACTAGATTTGGTTCCGAATGACACAGATATATGTGTCTGTGTCGATTTAGATGAGGTATATGAGCCTGGATGGAGAGATATACTAGAAAAGTATTGGAAAAATGATACGACTAGATTAAGACATACTTATAATTGGAAAATAGAAAACGGGAAACCAGTTGTCACTTTTTATTATGAGAAAACACATAAAAAGGAAGGTTATCGTTGGACACATCCGGTTCATGAGGTATTAACATATGATTTAGGAAACGAAAATGTAGTAACATGTGATGAAATAATTTTAAATCATTATCCAGATGATAATAAAAGTAGGGGAAGTTATTTAGAATTATTAGAGTTATCAGTTAAAGAAGATCCTAATGATGATCGTAATATGCATTATTTAGGAAGAGAATATATGTATCATAGAAGATGGAATGAGTGTATTGATACATTAATAAAACATTTGAATTTAAAAAGTGCAACTTGGAAAGATGAAAGAGCAGCTTCAATGAGATTTATAGCTAGAAGTTATAAAAATTTAAATCGATTTGAGGAAAGCACTTTATGGTATTTAAAAGCCATTGATGAAGCCCCTTATTTAAGAGATGGATATGTCGAATATGGAATGCTTTTATATGAAGGAAAACAATATATCGAATGTGTTAATTATTTAACTAAGGCTCTTACAATAAAAAAACATGAAAAAACATATATAAATGAAATATTTAGTTGGGATTATACAATTGATAATTTACTGAGCTGTTGTTATTTTTATTTAGGTTTGAAAGATATTTCTTTATTTTATATTAATAGAGCACTTGATTATGATAAAGATAATAGATTGTTAAAAAATAATTTAGAGATAATAAAAAATGCTGAATGATCAGCATTTTTCTTTAACTCAAGACTAGGGTTCTAGTTTTAACTATTTCATTATCTAAATAATATATTTTATAAGTAATGTTATATGTTCCAGCTCCAAGTGAATTAATTACTTTTTCAAAATCAGCTGCTGTTGCATAAGTATCAGTATCTGTACTTATAGAATATCTTATTGTTATGTTTTTTGATATATCTTTTCCTTTATAGGTAACTGTTTTAAATCCTTTTTCAACATAAGAACCAACTTCTGCTTGTATAGATTCGTTGGTATCAAAAGTAACCTCGACATCTTTAATATTAAATTCATCTAGCGTAATTGGAATTTCAATACCATTTGAGGCATTAGATTTAAAGTTTTTATGTTCAGCTTTAATCACTAATGTAACATTTCCATATCCTTTATATGTATATGTCTTTTCAGTTACGAAGTCAATTAGTGATAAAGCGCCAGAACTATCTTTTCGATATATTGCAAATCCAATATCGCCAAGTGTATTTGAATTATAATTTAATCTGTTTTCTATCATAGTATTTTTGCTATTTCCAAAAGTTGATTTATTAAAATATGATTGTAAATATTCTCGAGTTAAAACTTTTGGCATATCATAATCCCAAGTAATTGTAACTGAATTACCGCTTTTAGTGGTTTTTTGATTCTTTATATCATTTAATTTTTGATAACGTTCAGAAACTTCGGTTGGTTGTGTACCTCTAACAAAATATCCTGTTTCTTTCATGTCAGATGGGGTATATTCACTAGGTAAAGCAGCTGGAACAGTTTCTTTTTCAACGGTAACTGCTACGACTGAGCTAGGCATTGACCATCCTACAGTATCCTTTGGAATATATTTCATAACTGCTGTAGTTAAATGTTCTTTCCAGTAACCTTTATTATAATATGTTGAATCGACATTATCATATCCATTCCATACTGCAACGGCATATTTTGAAGTATAAGCTACGGTCCATAAATCGTTAACGGCGTCTCCAGGTAAACCATATTTTCGCATTGTCGCATCATCATAGTTTGATGTACCAGTCTTAGCCGCTACATGTGAGCCACTAACACGAGCACCTCCATTAAATCCACTTGTGACAGCTGATTCTAGAATATTATTCATAATGTAAGCCGTTGAATCTTTCATAACTCTTTCTTTAGTATATTTAAATTCTTTTTCTTCACCTGTTTCACGATATATAATTTTCGTAACAGAGTGGGGAGCAATATAATAACCGCCATTAGCAAAGCATGCATATGCTGAGGCCATTTCAAGAGGAGTAAATCCTTCGGCTACGCCACCGATTGAATATGCTTCATTAATCGTATTATCTAAACCTGTTTTTTCATCAATAATTCGGTAATTTTCTGAACTTGAATTAAGAGCAACATCTAGACCAAGGGAATAAGCAAATTTTTGACTATTTTTAAGTCCAACAGCTTGAATAGTTTTTAATGCTGGAACATTACGAGATACTTGTAACGCATATCTTGCACTAATAAGTCCTAAATATCCACCATCCCAGTTATTAACATTTGGCCCATTTGTATATGACCATCTTTCATCCATAATTTGTGTAAATGTTGAATAATTTAAATTTTCAATTGCTGGTCCATAAGCAAATATTGGCTTAGCAGTTGAACCTGGTTGTCTCTTAGATTGAGTAGCATAGTTCCATTGATTTATACCATCATTACTTCTTCTAGCACCAACAGCAGATATAGCTCCTGTTTCAGCTTCAACTATAGCTACACCGCCTTGAATTTTATCGTCTTTCCATATATAGCTATCGGTTGATGAAAATACTGAATTAATGCCATCTTGAATTGAAGGATCCATTGTCGTGTATATTTTCATTGGAACAGTATAAGGGTTTTCTCCCGTTAATGTATCTATTTCAGCAACAACAGTATCGATAAATCCTTGATATTTATTATCGCTAGCACTAGTACCAACTAAAAGGCTCTCAATTGATACTTTCTCAGCCATTTGTCTTTCTTCTTTAGTAATATATCCATGCTTTTCCATTAATTTTAATACTGTACTACGACGTTTAGTAGCACTTTCTATATCATAATAAGGATTATGTCTACCTGGTGCTTGGAACAAACCAGCAATCATTGAAGCTTCTGGTAATGTTAGCTCAGCTGCTGATTTACCAAAATAATATTTAGAGGCTTCTTCAACTCCATAATAAGAACTTCCTAGACCATTATCATTAACATACATTTCCAAAATTTCTTCTTTAGAGTATTTCTTTTCTACTTTAAATACCGCTAAATAAACGTCTTGAAATTTACGTATAACTTTCTTAATTTTTCCTTTCATAGTTGAACTATTTTCAACACTATCTTTTTTAGTAATATTATTTTTAACTGTTTGCATCGTTAGGGTAGAAGCACCACCAGCATCATCTTTACCAATTAACTGTAATGCTGTTGCTTTGATGAATCTAAATAAATCGACACCATTATGTTGAAAAAATCTAGAATCCTCCGTTGCAATAATTGCATCAATTAAAACTTGTGGCATTTGGTCATAAGAAATGCTTTCTCTTTTTTGAGTACCCAATTTTGCAATTACATTTCCATCAATATCATAAATTACGGTTTGATCTTTAGATACTAAAGCTGAATCAGAATACTCTGGGGCTGTTATAACAACATATCCTAAAAAGGCAGTAACTGATAGAACACCTATGATACCTAATATTAAGATAATAGTTAATACTTTTTTCCAAATGGGTCTTTTTTTCTTATTACTTTCTTTTTTAGAATTTTTATTTTTAACATGTTTAACTTTATTTTCTTTCTTTTTTATGAAAGGTAAATTAATTGATATCTTTTTCTTTTTATTTCTTTTTTTCACATCTATTACTTCCTTATCATCTTCGATATCAGTATCTTCATATATAGCTTCATTAATTATTGCTTCTTGTTCTATTTCATTTCTTTTTTTCTTTTTATCTTTTATTTTTTCTTTTTTTATTTTTTCTTTCTTTTTTTCTGCTTGCTTTTCTTTAATTTCATCTATTTTATCATTAATACTATCATCAATCTGCTCTAAAATATTTTTAGTTTTTACTTTTCTAACTCTTTTCACTTTCATCAACTTCCTTACTTAATCTATTTCTATTATATTATAATATATAAATCATAAAATATCAATTATTTTTAAATAATCTAATCTGGGTGTATACTTTATTGGTATTTCGTGACAATTATCTAAAAAAAATTGATAGGGAATAGACTTTTTATCACTTTTATTTAAATAATCTATTAAAGCATTTCCTGGTAATACAAATGTCTTATTGTGATAGTTAAATCTAACTATTAAAAATACTATGCCTTTGAAATATAAAACATTCTTAATATGTTCTATTTGATGGCTATGAATATTAGCTATTGGAAAACTAGTTTTACTATTGGTTTCTTTAGCATCGAATTCAATATATTTTTCATGATAGATACCGCTGTAATCTAAAGTAGATTTTTTTTCATAAAAGCCATCTAATATTCTTGTTTTAGTACTATTAATTTTAAGTACTTTTATTGGTATTGGTTTCTTATATATTAAGGCAATCTTTTTTTCAATATAATAATCATTTGTAAGATTAATATCTTGTTCTAAAGTCATTCCACGATTACCATAATTAATTAGTTTATTATTTTTGATAGTTATCATTTTTTCACCTATGTATAGTATACTATAAAGTTGATAATTTATCTAGTAATAACAAAAATAAAGTAAAAACTAGGAAAAAATTCAATCTCCTAGTTTATTTTCTTAAATGGCGGAGTGGGAGGGATTTGAACCCTCGCACCAGTATTCCCGGTCTACACCCTTAGCAGGGGCGCCTCTTCAGCCTCTTGAGTACCACTCCAAATAACGCTTACGTATCTAATTTTATAATAACGTAAGCATTTTGTCAACTCTTTTTATTTTAATTTCTAGCGACATATTCATCATAAGTTATATTTTCTTCATATAGTTTAGTGGCAACATCTACACCTAAATATCTAAAATGCCACTCTTCATACATATAGCCTGTTATATTTTCTTTCCCTTTAGGGTATCTTAAATGAAATCCATATTTATAAGAATTATTGATTAACCAATCATATTCTTTATCATTAGCACTAATAAAATCTAGTTTAGCATTCATTATATCGGTAGCAAGTCCAGTTTGATGTTCTGAGTATCCAGCCCTAGCCGAGAATGTTTCAGCATCATCAAACCCGTTTGTAGCAACATATCGATTATACAAATTTAATTGATAACTATAAGAACGGTAGGCTGAACCAGAATATATGGTAATTCCATCATCTAATGCCGCTTTACACATTTCTTCAAAAGCTAATCTGGCCTCATGACGCATCTTATTATTGAATCCACGATTATATTTTGGATCAATTGCCTCTAGATCGCTAGGAACAAAATTATTGTCTAATTTGTGATATTTATTAACGATTACTAAAACATTTTCGGGATCATCAATATTAATGACATTCGTATAATACGTATAATCTAAATTAGCATTAACATAGGTTATTAAGTTTTCGTAGCTTAACTCATTATTTTTATTATATTTTAAATATCTATCTAACTTATTTTCATGAAAATAAGTTAATTTTAATATATTAATAATATCTTTTAAATAATCATTTTCAATTAATAATGAAATACTTTCATCTGATAATTTATCATATATCATATTAATATCTTCTGAAGTATAACCTAAATCAAGTAATTTATTAATATTTTCAAAGAAATTATCCTTATCATAATAATTAATATTAAGATATTTATTTAAATAATTTTTATTATAGTATTCTGTTTTGATAATTTTTTCTAATGTATCAGAATACTCATGTTTTTTTATATCATTATAGACATTTAATTCATGAAATACGTTAATTGTATCTATATTATATCCAGTAATTTTACTTTGATACAATGTAATAAGATTACTTATATTTATTAGTAAGATACTAACTATAATAATAGGTATTAATAAAATAATTAATTTTTTAATATTTAATTTTCTTTTTTTTACTTTTTTCATATAACCACCATTATAAATATATCACATAATTTTAAAAAAATAAAAAAATATTTGTCTAATTGTTGTCAATTCTATTGTAATTATTTTTATTTTATAATATTCTAAATATATAAGATAAGGGAGTGTGATATTGTGATTTATCCATCTATTGATAAGTTATTAACAATCGTTGATTCTAAGTATGCATTAGTGTATATTGCTTCAGGAAGAAGTAAACAAATGATTAAAAACGGTTTTTATCAAAAACCAATAAAAGAGTATAAATCAGTAAAAACAATTGGTAGAGCACTTGAAGAAGTGGATGCTAATCTTATTCACATTGATAAAAGATAATTGTATCTTTTTTCTTTATATGTTAAAATATATTTGGAGGATATGATATGGAAGATGCTAATGTAAAAAAAATAATTGTAAATGGTGAAGAATTAGAAATATATACATCTATAACTAATGAAGAAATCGAAGACAATAGCGATTTATTTTACAAGAAAGAACTATTAGAAGATACAATAGAATTAGATAATATTATAAATGAAATAAAAAATGGTGATAACAATGGATGATGTTAAGCAAATTGAACAATTTTTAGATAAAATAAAAGCAGCGGCACAATCAGGCTGTTTCATTAATCCAGATATGGTTTATGCTAATTTAATCCGTCTTGGTAGAAGAGTAATCAACAGCAGATATATTAATAATAATTTTTTAGATTGGATTGAAACTTTTAAAGAAACTGCTAATATTAATGTATTTGAAGGCGATTATTGCCAAGATTTTTGTAAATTTGTGAATGATGATTATAATGTAATTACACCGTATAATATGATTAAAATGTATATTCCGGTTGATGATGCGCATATTAGTGAAGCAGCCAAAAGAATTTTTGGCTTTATGGCTCAAAATAAGATGATACATCATTCAAAGATTGCAAAGAAAGTAAGATTTGATGATATTGTTATTAGAGTATCAGATGAAGAAAATGCTAAAAAAATTGAAGAATTTGTAATGAACGACGCATATATTAAAGAAGGGCTTATGAAGCCCAATCCATTTGCATTTAATAATGGTTATATTTCTTATGCGTGGGATGGTGAATTATCATTTAATATGGTAGTTGCATCATATATTAGCGGTTATATTAATGAATTAAAAAATAATAATAAACTAGATACTGTTTCATATAAAGGACTTGTAACTTATATTGGGAAAATATATGATGCCGTTTTTAAAGAAGGCAAATATAAGGATGATTATATTGATGCAATGAAAGTAGAAGAAGAATATCAATTAGACAATTATCAAAAAGTAACTGAACTATTGTTACATTCATTGATGCCAGGTAAAACAACAGAAGATTTTTTTAAAGTATACAATGATATTGTTTTAGAAGATAATAAAGAAAAAGACACAAAAACATATATTAGTGAATGGCAAAAAGAGAATTGGAATAGAATATATGAGTTCCTAGTTAAAAAATATGGCTATGAAGAAACAAATATACGAATCTTTAAATTCTTGGAGACAGGCAATTATAATTTATTTACAAGAGAAAATAATATTAGATCATATTTAGTTAATAATAACTTTACAGAAGATATGGTTAAAGAATTATATTTATTAACGACTAGAGAAAAAAGAGATATTCTTGCTAATGCCTCTTATGATACATATCAAAAATATGGTTATGCTCAAATTTTTGTGGCTTTAAAAAATGCCCAATTAGGCAATTATAATAATTTTACTAATGATAATAAAGGAAGATATACATTACGTAGTACAATTACATCTGGTGAAATAATGGGATTAATACTAGGAAAATATCTAGAGAATGGCTATGATATCAAAGATATTCCCAAAGTATATGATGAAATGATTCGCGAATATCTAAATCAATTAGAAAAAAGAAAAAAAAGTAAAATCAGTGCATAACTATGATATAATTAAATAGAAAGTGAGAAAAAATTATGAAAGATAAGTTAAATTTTAAACTATTAAATTTATTAATAATTATATCAATTATTTGTTTACTTTATTTTATTAGAGGATTATGGATAGGAATAGTAGTTAATATCTTTAAAATATTATCACCATTTTTGTTAGCATTTGCTCTGGCATATGTTATATATCCCTTAGTTAAGAAGCTAATTGATGCGGGTAGTCCTAAATGGTTAGCCATATTAGCGGTATGTATTTTAGGCATTGGATCAATATTAATAATTATATTATTAACAGTTCCACTTTTATATGAACAAATACTATTATTTATTAGTAATATTTCGGTATTGTTATCAGATTTATCTAGTAAATATGAAATAAATTTAGGTGGTTTACAATCTTCATTAACTGACTTTAGTACAAATATTATCAGTAGTTTAGGTAATAGTATCTCTAATGGTGCTATATCGGTGGTTAATGCTTCGTTTGGGGTAATGTCTACAGCTATTGTTGTTATTGCAGCGGCAATTTATTTTTTAATCGATATGGATAAAGTTAGAAATGAAGTAAAAAAATATTTTCACGAAAGAAATCGTCGTACTGAAGCATATCTTGATAAATTAGATGAAGAATTAACTAAATATATTGGTGGTATGGGGCTAAATATCTTAATACAAGGAATTGAATATACTTTAGCATTTCTAATAATAGGACATCCTAACTATTTAATATTAGGAATTCTTTCCGGAGTATCAGCAATAATTCCTTGGTTTGGCGGATTCTTGGTAGCAGTTATATCATTGCTTGTTTCATCAGTTATTAGCACTAAATTATTCTTGTTAACAGTAATTATATGTATTATATGTCCAATTTTAGATGGTAATGTTATTGGTCCAAAAGTATATGGTAAAACAAATTCTCTTCATCCATTATTAGTAATATTTGCCGTATCGGCTGGTGGTATAATTGCTGGTTTCTGGGGTATAGTTCTATCACTTCCGGTAGCTATAGCCATTAAAACAACTTATAATTTCTATCAAAAAGATATTTATAAAAAAATGAAAAATATTAAAAATAAAGGAGTTTAAAAAACTTCTTTTTTTCTTTTATGGAAGATTGATTTTGCATAGTGAATATGCTATATTTATATATAGTTAGAGGTAATAAATATGGACTTTATAAAAGATATAAATAGTGAGACATTAGTTATTTGCAATAGTAATATAAAAGATATAATTATGAATATGCATATCCTTAAACCAATTAAGTTTATGAATATGGTTGAATTTTTTCATAAATATTTTTTTGATTATGATGAGAATACAATTATGTATATTATTAATAAATATAATGTTAGATATGATATTGCTAAAAAGTATTTAGATAATCTATATTATGTTGAGAATAAGCAATATAATATATCTAAATTGGACTTTTTAGTTAATTTAAAAAAAGAATTAGATGATAATAATTTACTTATATATAATGATGTTTTTAAAAACTATTTGAAAAGAATAAAAATAGTTTTATATGATATAGATTTATCTGATTATTTATTAAATATATTTAGTAATTATAATTATCAAGTTATTGGAAGAATATATAAAAATTATAATCATTCGGTATTAGAATTTAATAGTATGTCGGATGAAATAAATTATATTGCAAATTCAATATGTAAATTAATTGATGAAGGAGTAGATCCTAAATTAATAAAATTAACTAATGTCGATAGTAGTTACTATAACACGATAGAAAGAATATTTAGTTTATATAATCTAAAAGTTAATATTCCAAATAAAACAACACTTGCTAGCTATCCTTTAGTCAAAAAATTTATTGATTTATATGAAAATAATGAATTAGCTATTCAAGATATATTAGCAACATTAGATGATAATAATGATATTTATAATGAATTAATTAAAATTATTAATAAATATATTAAATATGACAATAAAAGATTATTAATATATAAATTAGAAAATAGTTATATAACTAGTTTAAAATATGTTAATGGTATTGATATAATTGATTATTTAAATTATATCAGTAATGATAATGAATATATCTTTATGTTAGGTTTTAATGAAGGGTTAATTCCTAAAAATGATACGGATAATAAATACATTACTGATAATTTATGTAATTATATTGGTTTGAATACTTCAAGGGATACTAATAAAATAATTCATAATAAAACTTTAAATAGTATTTATGATATTAAAAATTTAGTTATTACTTATAAATTAAGAGATGATAAAAAAGGTTATTATCCATCTAATTTAATTAGTGAATTTGAGATAACTAAAATACCTAGTAATTGTGATTTTACTTATAGTAGTATCTCTAATCAAATACAACTAGTTAAATTATATGATGATTATTTTAAATATGGTTATAAAGATAATAATTTTGATATGTTAAATAGTAATTATAAAATTAATTATAATAATTATAGTAATAAATATCATAAAATTGATAGAGTTATGGATAAATTAACTTTGTCATATTCAAAAATGCAAACTTATAATAAATGCGCTTTTAGATATTATCTAAGTGATATTTTAAAATTAGATATTTATGAAGAAAATTTTAGTACTGTTATTGGATCAATGTTACATTATGTAATGGAAAAGTGTCAATTTAATAATGATATGGATACGGATAAATATGCTTGTGAATTTCTAAATGATAAAATATTGACTAAGAAAGAAAAGTTCTTTATCGATAAATATAAAGTTAATTTAAAAGAATTATTGAATCAAGTATTACTTGAAAAAGAGTATTCTTTATTCAATCAAGCAATGTACGAAAAAAAGATTGATATTGATTATGGAAATAACGTACATTTTGTAGGTATTATTGATAAAATATTATATTATATCGATAATGATACGACTTATGTTAGTTTAATTGATTATAAAACAGGTAACGATGATATTAGTCTTAAATATTTAAAATATGGTCTTGATATTCAATTGCCAATATATTTATATCTATCTACGAAATTAGGCTTTGATAATGTTAAATATCCAGGCTTTTATTTACAAAAATTTAATATTATCAATAAAGATTATCGTTTAGTAGGTTACTCTAATAGTGATAAAGATACTTTATCTATTATTGATAAGAGTTATGATAATTCTAAAATAATCAAAGGATTAAAGACTAATAAAGATGGTAGTTTCTCTAAAAATAGTAAAGTTTTAAATGATCAAGAGATTGATGAAATAAAGAAAGAAACTGAAGAATGTATAAACACTGTAATTAATAAAATTAAAAATAATGAATTTCATATAAATCCTAAAGTAAGTGATGGTATTAATATTGGATGCGAATATTGTAGTTTTAAAGATATTTGCTTTAAACGAATAGATGATGAAGTAAAGATATATGCAAGCGATTTTGGAGGTAATAATTGATGGGGTTTACAAGGGAACAACAATTAGCGATTGACTTAGATAATTCTAATATTATTGTCTCTGCTGGAGCTGGTTCTGGTAAAACAGCTGTTTTAACTGAAAGAGTAATTAGAAAATTAAAACAAGGTGTCGATATTGATCACTTGTTAGTTCTTACTTTTACTAATGAAGCGGCTAGTGAAATGAAGAGCCGTATCCGTGATAGTATCACTAAAAATAATCTGACTAAACAATTAGATTTACTTGATTCTGCTTATATTACTACTTTTGATAGTTATGCTTTGTCATTAGTAAAAAAATATAATTATTTAATAAATGTATCTGATAATTTAAAAATAATTGATAGTAATATTATTACTATATATAAAAATAAAATATTAGATAATATTTTTGAAGATATGTATGGTGATATTAAATTTAATAAATTAATTGATGATTTTTGTTTAAAAGATGATATCAGTATTAAGAAATTTATCACCCTTGTATCTAATAAACTGGATTTACTAGTCGATAAAGATAGTTATATTACTAATTATTTTACTAATTTTTATCATGAAGATAGATTAAAAGAAGATTTAAATAATTATAATTTAATAATTAAAGATAAAATTAAGGAATTAATTATTATCTATAATGAATTTATTGATTATATAAATGATGATTTAATTAATAAATTAGATGAATATTTTAAACCATTAAATAATGGTACTAATTATAATGATTATGTTTTATTTGTAAGCAAAGAAAAGCCTAGATTTACCAAAGTAGATGAAAATGGTTCAAGAATAAAAGAAGAGTTAAATAATAAAATAGATGAAATAAAAGATATGCTTCGTTTTAAAGATGAAAATGATATCATTAATAGTCTTAAAAAAACGGAAGATTATGTTAAAGTTGTTTTGGATATAGTTATTAAACTTGATAAAGAAGTGGCTAAATATAAAGAAAAATATCAAATATATGAATTTAATGATATTAGTCATATGGCTATTAAGATTGTTAAAGAAAATATTAGTGTTAGAGAAGAATTAAAAGAATATTTTAATGAAATTATGATTGATGAATATCAAGATACTTCTAGTATTCAAGAAGAATTTATTCATTATATAGCTAATAATAATGTCTATATGGTTGGTGACATTAAACAATCAATCTATCGATTTAGAAATGCTAATCCTTATATATTCCAAGAAAAATATAATAAATATAGTAAACATAATGGTGGTATAAAGATAGATTTAATTAAAAATTTTAGAAGTCGAAAAGAAACATTGTTTAATATTAATGAAATATTCAACCTTATTATGGATGATGAAATTGGTAATGCTAATTATTTAAAAGAACATAATATGGTATATGGGAATACTTTATATGATTTAGAAGATACGAAAGTTAATAATTCATTAGAAATATATAATTATGAATATGATAAAGAAGATGAATATACCAAAGAAGAAAAAGAACTATTTATAGTTAGTGAAGATATAAATAATAAAATAAAAAACAAATATCAAGTATTTGATAAGAAAACTGGAAAATTAAGAGATATTAAATATAGCGATATTTGTATTATTACTGATAGGAATAAATATCTTAGTACTTACCGTAAGATCCTTGAATACCATGCAATACCTTCAGTTATCTATATGGATGAAGAGTTAACACAAGATATGGTTGTTTTAGTAATTAAAAATTTGATTGATCTTGTATGGCATGCTAAGAATAAGAATTATGATAATAAATTTAGATATGTATTTGCTTCAGTTGCACGTAGTTTTCTATTTAGTATCGATGATAATATGATATATCACATTCTTAATGATAAAGATTATTTTAATAATGAGATAATTAAATTATGTGATGAAATAGATATTAATAAACCAATCATTAATATAATTAATGATATTATTAATACTTTTAATGTATATGAAAAATTAATTAACTTATCGGATATTGAAGCTAATATTATTAAAATTAGTAATCTTATTGATATTGCTAGTAGTACTAGTAGTTTAAACTATAGTATTCCTGATTTTATTAATTATTTAGATGAAGCAATCAATAATGATTTATCAGTAAAATATTCATTAAATACAAGTAGTGGTGATGCCGTTAAAATAATGAATATTCATAAGTCAAAGGGGCTTGAATTTAGTTTATGTTATTTTACCGGGATGCATAATAAATTTACCATTAAAGATATTAGTAGTAAATATCTTATAAGTGAAAAATATGGTATAATAATGCCATATAAAGAAGATGATGAATTAAAAGATACCATAACTAGAGAAATATATACCGATAACTTTTTTAAAGAAGAAGTTAGTGAAAAACTAAGATTATTTTATGTGGCTCTTACTAGATGCCGTGAAAAGATGATTATTGTTACTAGTTTATCTAAAGAAAATAATGGCTATAACTATCTAGTTCCATATATAAAAAGAATAAAATATCGATCATTTTTAGATATCTTAAATTCTGTATCAGTAATAGATAAATATATAGTAAATAAAAGTGCTAATTATACCCATGATTATTTAAAGATTAAATTAAAAGATATTAATCAATGTAATAGTACTAAAATAATTGATAATAGAAGAATTAATCTCAATTATGAATTACTTGAAAATAAACATTTTTCGAAAGTTCAAAATAAACTTATTACGAGTGAAGAAAGTAGAAAAATGGAATATGGTACTAAAATACATGAAATATTTGAATATAGTGATTTCTTTAATCTTGATAATGAATATGTTAAGAAATTAGTTAATTTATTACCTAATAACTTTATAAATGTTTATCATGAATATGAATTTAGTTATCAAGAAGGTGATAAAAAATATTTTGGGGTTATTGATTTGATTATTGAATATGAGAGTGAATTATATATTATTGATTATAAACTTAAAAATATTGATGATTCAGAATATCAAAAGCAATTATCGGGATATAAAAAATATGTAGAAAGTATTAGTGATAAACTAGTTAAAACATATCTATATTCAATTATAGATAATGAACTTAGGGAGGTCAAATGAAAAACAATATTATAGCTATTATGTATGATTTTGATAAAACTTTATGTACGAAAGATATGCAGGAATATACTTTTATTCCTAATTTAGGAATTGATAGTTCAGAGTTTTGGAATAATGCTAATAAATTAAGAGAAGTAGATAAAATGGATCAAGTATTAACATATATGTATTTAATGGTGCAAAAGACTGAAGAACTTGGTTATCATTTAACAAAGGATTATTTAAACAAAATGGGGGATGATATTGAGTTATTTCCAGGAGTTTGTGATTGGTTTAAAAGAATAAATGAATATGGTAAAGAAAAAGGGGTAATTATTGAACACTATATTATTTCTTCAGGCGTTAAGGAAATAATTGAAGGATCTAAAATAGGTACTTATTTTAAAAAAATATTTGCATCAGAATTTTATTATGATGAATATGGACATGCTGTATGGCCTAGAGTAGCCATCAATTACACGAATAAAACACAGTTTCTAATGCGTATAAATAAAGGAATATTAGATACGGCAGATGATAATAGTATCAATAAGAAAATGGAAGAAAAAGATAGAAGAATAGCTATATCTAATATGATATATATTGGGGATGGCTTAACAGATGTACCATGTATGAAACTAACCAAAGATGGTGGGGGAGTGAGCATTGCAGTATATACTGATAAATCAGAAAAAATAGCAAAAAGTTTATATGCGGATGAAAGAATAAATTATATGACTAAAGCTGATTATCGTGAAGGATCTAAGATAGATTTAATTGTTAAAAAAACAATTGATGCCATGGTTGTTAATACTGAACTAAACAATTTAT
>CADAMI010000025.1 GCA_902788975.1 uncultured Erysipelotrichaceae bacterium
TAGTTTGCCATCTTCATTAACATCAGCATTTTTCTTTGCTTCTTCGCTTAAAGTAGCTTTATTGTCTATATATTGCTTTAATAATGCAAAGTCTTTGGTACTTACACTTCCATCTAGATTAACATCACCATATAATAGTTCATTTGATATTGTTCCTTTATATGGTAATGTTTCAAATTCTTTATCTCCAGCTAGGTGTTTTTTTAATATTTCAGAATCTTGTTCATCTATTTTACCATCTTGATTTAAGTCAGCATTTGTTTTCTGTTCTTCATTAAATCCAACTTCATTATTAAGATATTTAGTTAATCTTATTAAGTCTTGTCCATTTACTTTGCCATCTAAATTTATGTCTCCACTTAATACTTTGGTATTATTATTAGAAATTATTTTTTCTTTATTTATTTTATAATTATATATGTATAGTATACTACTGGCTATGACACATAAACTAGCAATTGGTACAATTATCTTTATCCATAATTTATTACTATTATTATTTTTTTCCATATTTTTTCCTTCTTTCATAAACAAAGTATATCATAATAAGTAATAATTGTATTTGATAGTTTGTGCATTTAAAAAAAATTGACATTTATTATGTCAATTATATAATTTAATTATTTATTTTATCCTTGTAATCACTTACTGGTTTATAACTTAATCTATGATATTTGGTAATACCATATTGTTTGATAGCTTCAAGATGCTTTTTAGTACCATATCCTTTATTATTTTTAAGGTCATACATAGGGTATTCTTTATCCATCTCATACTTTCTTCACACAAGTCATAATTATATGACAAAAATGAAAAAAATACAAGAAAAACTTACAGTTTTGTCTGTAAGTTTAATTTGATATTTTTTTAAGCTTTACGAAATAAATAAATGAGTAAGTTAATGCAGATAACCCAACTAACCAAGCAATTATTATTCCAGCTGTTCCAGTCTTAGGATTATCAGGAACTTCTTCACATTTTGACATATTAACAATTGTACAATTTGTTCCGCCTGCTTGTTCAGCATTTGCTTTAGATGTTGTTGGAATATACTCTTTACCATTTTTGGTATCACATGCATAGCAACTTTTTGGTGGATTATTACAATTTGTATTTGATACGACTATGCATTCGGTTCCGCCAGTTTTGCTAGCAGCAGCTTCTTTACTATCTGAATAAACATATTCCTTGCCTTCTCCTAATTTGCATGAGTAGCATTTGTCTTGAGGACTTGGAGGCACAGTTGGAGTTGGCGCTTCATATTTACATTGTGCTTGTGTTTTTTCTGTTTTATTATAACCAGCACTACATTGATTATCTGCATCTCCACTTGTACGCCATTCCATTATCGTATTATCGGACTTACATTCATAACAAGCTGGTTGTGGTGCTTCATATTTGCATTCTTTATCATCAGTGATACTTGTTTCTTTATGCCATTTATTTCCTGGACAATTTTCGTCAGTTGGGGTACTATTAATAGCCCATTTAATAACTGATGGATTATCATCGCAAGCATAGCATCCCCAAGTATCTGGAGCAACTGATTGACATGGTACACAAAAATATTCATCATTATCACTAAAGGTATATGTTTTTATCGTATCTGTTCTTATTTGTGCCCTTAAGCGTACATTTGAGCAGGTATCGTATTCAGAATCATGGCCATCGGAATTAGCACTACTATATTCTCCAGCAAATTCTGACCAACGACGACATACCTTGCCTGCTTCATCGACGCATGCACTATCTAGTTTTCCATCTGTGCCAATTTTACATGATTTAATTATTTCACCTACATGATCACCTACTGCTTTAAATATGACATATTTATCAGTAGATGAATATGTATTTTTTAGTAAATATATAAAGATGATTACAGATATTAACAAAATAGTACTTGTTATAATAATTAAAAACTTATTTAGCTTTACATTCATTTTCTCTACTCCTTATTATAAGTCTATTATATAATAAAATTTATTAATTTTCAATATCTAATTGTTTAATTCTTTTATCCTTATAATCGCTTACTGGTTTATAACTAAGTCTATGATATTTGGTAATACCATATTGTTTGATGGCTTCAAGATGTTTTTTAGTACCATATCCTTTATTATTTTTAAGATCATACATTGGATATTCTTTATCCATCTCATATAACATATGATCTCTAGTTACTTTAGCAATAACGGATGCAGCGGATATGGTTATACTTAGAAGATCTCCCTTGATAATAGATGTTGTTGGAATATCTAGATTAAGAGGCATCGCATCAATTAAAATATGTTCTGGTTTTATTTCTAAATTATTAATTGCTTCATACATAGCTTCTTTGGTAGCTTCATAGATATTTATCTCATCTATTCTTTTTTCATCGATAATGCCAATGCCAATCGCAAGAGCATCTTTTTTAATTATCTCATAAAAATATTCTCTTTTCTTTTCACTTAATTTTTTTGAATCAGTTAAACCTTCAAGTTTATAATTTTTGGGTAAAATAACGGCAGCCGCAACGACTGGTCCAATTAATGGGCCTCTACCTACTTCATCAACTCCAGCAATTAAGTTTATTCCTTTGTTATTTAAATCACGTTCATATTTATGATTGTCTATTATTTCTTTCATTTTAATCACATACTAATTATAAAATAAAAAGAAGGAGAAATCAATTATTCTTCTTCATCATTAATAAGTAAATGTGAATTTAATTTTATGTATGATACATCATCTAGCATATCATCAATCATATCTTCCAATAACATATAGTCTGGCATATTATTATCTCCTTTACTTTATTCGATAATAACATATTATATTTAATAATTCTACTGATTCGACAAAACTAGCTATTTATTTCTGGTATCAATTAAAATTATATCATCACCTATTTTTACTATTTGACTCCACATTATATTATATTCTTCACGTGAAAATTTTCTACCTCGACGGTCTTCAAGGACCAATGTATTAATATATCCTTTTTCATCAACAACAATGTCAATTATAATTCCTACTCTTTTGCCATCAACAATATTAACTATTTCTTTTCGTTGAAGATCTGATAATCGCATAACATCACCTAATTAAATATATTCTATTTAATTATTTTTTTGATATTAGTGATAGCACTTTTTTCAATTCTTGATATTTGAGCTTGACTAATACCTAGTTCATTAGCTATTTCCATTTGAGTTTTACCTACTAAAAATCTATCTTTTAAGATTTGTAATTCCCTTACTTTTAATTTTTCCATAGCTTTTTCAAGGGCTAGTTTTAATTCAGTACCATATTCTTCTTTGGGTAATGATAATTGATCACATAAATATATCGTATCACCTCCATCATTATAAATTGGTTCATACATACTCACTGGTTCTTTTAACGAATTTAAGGCATTAGCTATTTCATATTCAGTAACTCCTAAAATATCTGCTATTTCTTTATCTGATGGGGTTTTACCATCCTTATTTGTTAATTCTTCTTTTAATTTCATTGTTTTATATGCTAAATCTTTAACGCTCCTAGATATTCTTAAAGAAATGTTGTCTCTAATATATCTTTTCATTTCACCTATTATTAAAGGACAAGCATAAGTTGATAAAGTTACATTATATGATGTATCAAAGTTATCAATGGCTTTGACTAATCCTAGGCACCCTACTTGGAATAAATCATCTAGATTATCAACTTTATTATTAAATTTTTTTAAAATTGATAAGACTAATTTTAAATTACCATTAATTAGATCATTTCTTGCAAAAGGATCTCCTTCATGCATTTTTTTAAATAAAGCTAAATTTTCTTCATTAGTTAAAACTTTTAATTTAGATGTGTTAATACCACAGATATCTACTTTATATCTCGACATAAAAACTCCTTTCATATCTATATTGTTATGAAAGGAGAAAAAATATACAAATAATTATTTCTTTTTTAGAACTGTTTTACTGATAAAAACAAATAATAAAAATAGACCTGTAAGGATTAATACTTCAATATTACTATAGTCTTCATCAATATTTGATATATCTGTAGATAAAGATTTATTATATTCCTCTTTAGCAGTAGTATTCCAAATACCAATATTCTTAGCTGAAGCTAATTCTTGTTTTTCTTTTAAAATATCGGTATATTTATAATCATTATAAAGATATGCTACTTCAGCATAACCATTAGCTACTAAATCTGTTTGTAAGAGTTTTCCGTCTACAAATACCCAAGCTAATATACGATCATATCTATCTACTTTATCACTTTTTTCATCATATTCAAGTTCTATTTTTTTAGCCTTTTTTATTTTATTACAGGTATATTCACCAGCTTCTTTGCCATAATACTCTATTGCTGTATCTGGTTTAACTGATTCAGGAGTATCTATAGCTAGTAATCTAACTGTTTTTTCTTCATTATTAATAAATACTTTTATGGTATCGCCATCGACACAAGAAGCATACTTGACAGTTTCTTTAGCATAAACAAAATTTATATTAAGAAAAAATAGACTTATTATAAACATTATTATTTTCTTCATAATTACCTCTATAATAAGTATATCATAAAGAAATACTTTTTGACATTTTAAAATTATGTGATATAATATTTTGGCTTTTTAGGAGGAACTTATGGATAATGTTTTAGATATATTTTATGAGTATTCAATTAATAATAAATTATTAGATAGAAAAGCAATTAGTAAGATACTTGATATAATTTTAAAGAATAATAAATTTGATGATAAAATATTGTATATAATTACTAAAGATTCTAAATTTGATATAACAAGTATGGGTAATTGCAATATATTGGGTGAATTTGATATGGATTCGATAATTTATATATATTATTGGGAAATGCTAAAGAGTATAAGAAAAAAGAAATATTTAACAAATATTGATAGAAAATATGAATTAAATAATATAGAAATAATGTTTAAGAAAAACATGTTAATACTTCAGACATTATTTCATGAAGTAGAACATGTAAAGCAGTTAGAGTCGGTTAAAAATATATATAATAATTCAATTGAAGGAAAATTATATCAATACGAAATTAATTATATATATCCACATTATGATATTTTTGATAAGGGGATTATCAGTTATTATTCTTCACTTATTAAACATGAAATAATTTATAATAAAAATTATAATATTTCTTTTATGGAAAGAATGGCAAATATTAAATCGTTAGAAGAAATTTATAAATTACTATTAAGATTAGGAAATAATTATAGTAAACTATATGATATTCAAAGAGAAATAATAGATGATTATATGATTAAAGATTATAGTAATGGACTAATTGGTCCTACGACTAGATTTATAAGCAATCTTGGATATACACGTTATTTTACAAAAGATGATTTGTTAAGTATAACAGAAAAATTAGATCTCGATGATACAATTAGATATGGTTTTATGATAACAGAAGATGAATATAAGAAAAAGATAAAGAAATAGTTCTTTATCTTTTTATAATATTTGCATTAAATTTAGAATAGCAGCTACGACTAGCCAAATAGCATATGGTATTTGTAAATTTCCGGCTGTCTTATCAATTTGCCTGAATTCACGAATCATTCTTAACACTAGGAAGAATAATATAATTATCCAGATAAAGGCAAAGGTATACCATTTAAAAGTAAAGAAGACAAAACTCCATAATAAGTTAAAGATTAACTGGACAACATAGATTCTTGGTACTTCTCCCTCTTTCTCATAAACTAAGTATGAGGATATACCCATTAAAATATATAAAATAGTCCAGACAACTGGGAATATCCATTTAGGAATGATGCTATCAACAGTAGAATTAACAGATGTAAGTAATCCCACTAAAGCCCCAAGTAATACAGGTATTAAGGTAAAAATAATAAGTCTTTTATAATTAATTTTCATATAACCTCCTAGTAATATATATGAAAGAAGAAGTAGAAAATTAATATATTTCTACTTCTTTTATTATTATTAACAATTATTTTGTTCTTATTCTTTTTTTTGATTTATATAAATATTCTTCAATATGAATTTGATGATATTCAGGATTATAATCTTTTAATCTTTGATACATTCCCATAAATGTATTATTGAATGGATCAAACCTGGAACCTGAATTACGAATTCTAACAGAATATGTTGGAAATAGAAAACCATTAAAATCTTCTATTTTACTTTTTACAAATGTTACTAAAAAGTAATCATTTTCTTTCGTTATTCCAAAATTACTGGCATTAGCAAATTCAGCAAAATCGTCACTATACCATGTGATAGTCCTATTTTTATATAATTCATAGCGACCATAATATTTTAATTTCTTGTTACGTAATTCTTCATCTATATAATTAGGAAATGTTTTATATGGTTTCTTTTCTTTAATAGCTTGATATAATTCTAAAAACAAACAATATAAATAATAGTTTTCTTTAGTTATTTTAAATATTTTGGTATTCTCTACTTTATCTATTGAATCTGTATAAATATAGCGCCAATATAAGTCTAGATTATTTTCATATGATATTTCAAAGGTACCATCGTCAGTTGTTATATCAAAGACATCATATCCATGACTATTTATATTTCTTTTTATTTCTAACATTATTTATATCCTCCAATTATTTTCTTTCTTGTAAATAGCCAACAATAGCTGAAGCCATTAAAATTGTTTCTAAGATAATGCCAAATAGTGATGATATATAAATATTATAAGCTATCCAACATAGGCTTACTGGAACACCTAACCATTTATATACTTTAGTGTTTTTTTGACATACAGAATAAGTATATAACATAGTAGCAGCTACTGACATTAAACTAAGATAACCATTAAAAGTAATAACTGATAATACTATTGTTATAGAATATATTACAAATAAAATTAATATTTCATTTACAGTAACACTTTTAGATATACCATTCTTTTTTTCATTAATTATTAAAACTATATTTCTTATTATTGATACGAAAACCATGGCTAGGCCGGTATAGGCAGATAAGAAAACATATGAAAGACCTGCTGAAGATAAGGAAGCAATATTAAATAATAATATTTTTTTTCGATCTTTTAATTGATATGTTATTACTAAAAATATATAATTTAAGATAATGAATACTTGTGATAAAACATATGATAAAGTTAATTCCATAATATACACCTTCTTAATTAGAAAAAGCCTATATAGGCTTAATTAATATCTTTTTCTAATTCAGCGCGATCCCATATTTGAATTAGTTTTTTATTGGCATAATCTTTTACTTCATTATCAATATAATTATTAGTAATAATAATACCAACTGATACATTTTCTTTTTGCATATCTTTTAATGTTTCATCAATTTGGGATTTTTTAATATCAGTATTTAAGAATGTTTGAATCGTATAATACAATTCACCCTTTTTTGCTAACATATCATTATCATTTAATTTATCATGATCAGATATTCTAGTATCATCTATTGATACTCGTTCATAACCTTTCTTTGTTAATAATAAATTAATATAATTTCTAAATTCTCTTTCATCAACATAATTGTCAATAATAAATAAATCTTTCATATTTACTCCTTTTATTTAAATCTATATAATCCTTTAGTCATATTTTTAATATCAATATTTTCTTCATTGTAAATATTATCATATATTTTTGATTGATTTATAGTAATATTCATATTTTGAGTTTTCATTTCAACTATTTTTTCAAATTTATGACATGTATTCATTCTTAATGAAAACAATAATTCAAAGTCGTCAATTTTTGATTTTAAATTAGTAAGTGATATTGGTATTTCTGAAATTAATTTTGATTTTAATTCTTCATTTTTTTCTTTGGATACTTCTGAAGCATCTTCATAATCATCAAATATATTACTAACAATATCTATAGGACAAACATTTCTATATCGATCAAATATAGGAATATTTTCATTACCAATATCTTGGGTTTCATAGTTATAATATAAGTTAGCTTTATATTCAGAAATATCTTTGAATGGGAAGACAACTTTATAAAATAGTTTGTTGGTTCCATCTGGATAATATCTAATTGATTTTTCTATGACATAACATTTCGATACAATATAACCAAAAATAGTTTCTTCTGAGTTATAACCATAACCACTTTTTTCTTTTAATTTTAATACCGCATATTTAATGGGGTAATTTATTTCTTTTTTCATTTATTAACCTCCCTGAATTATTATCTATATTTATTATAGCATATTTTCAATACTATTTAACAATTTATTAGATTAAACTCTTTAATACTTTTATTATTAAGGTATATTAACAATATAATATAAATAAGTGTATAAACAATCAATCCTAATAAGATAATTAAATCAATATTCATATTATTATTTAGGCAGATTGCTAAACTATAGATAGTAATGAATGTTAAAAGCATTCCTAACATGACTGCTACCATTGAACTCATACTTTGTTTTACTACTTGAGTATCATTTTCAGCATCCATTTTAGGATACTTAATATTGATAATAATACCTAGAGTTTCTGCTACTAAAGGAATAATAATTGATGATATTATAATTAGAACAATTTGGATAAAAGTAAATTTAAAATTAATAAAGGTAATAATATCACCAATTAAGATAAATGGTAACATAATAATTACAGCGGTATATATTTTACTTAAAATAATCGTATAAGGCTTTACTGGTAAACTTTTTAAGATATTAAATGATTTATATTCAAGGGATATCATCGAACTAGTAATTGATGATAATAGTGATGATGTGCAAATTAAGCCAAACAAAATAACGGGAATATTAGATTTAATTGTTTCAATAGATACACTTGGTTCAATTGTAGCAATTGCAGTAGTTAAAGATTCAAACTTTATTGGCAATATGATACATCCTAAGACAAATAATACTAAACCAAAGCCTGCATTAGTAACAAAAACTGGGGATGAAATAAACTTAGTGAATTCTTTTTTAATAAGTGAAGGTATAACTTTATTTGTTTTAATTTTATAATTATTATGATGATTATGATTTGTTTTTACTGCTTTAGCACAGGAATTAACTTTAAAATAAGTATTTCCTAAAAGATAAATTGATAAAGCAAATAAAGAAATATTAATAATTATAAATAATAATAAGTCTAAAATATCAAAATTAGTAATCATTTTTACATAAGCACCAGCTGGATAATATAATCTGGTTATTAAATCATTGATACTAGTGGCTTTTAAGGCAAGATCTTTAACTACATTTTCTAAATTGAATGAAATATAAAAGACAAATAATAAAATAATAGTTGTTAAGATAATTTGAGCAATGTTTTTATATTTAAATTTAGTTGAGGTTGCGGATAAAAGCATACCAATAATAATAGATAAGACTATAGGAATTATTGGTAATAATAAAAGCATGATTATCGATACGGGATAATAACTTGGTGTTACTTTAACATATCTAATATAGGTAATCATGGCTGGAGCCATAAACATAGTATTATAGATTAGTTCAAAGACATAAAATTTAAATACTCTAATAAACAAGACCGTTCTTCTTTTAATAGGAAGTGATAATAATAAATTATCATCTTTACAATTAAATAATAGATTACTTGATTTATAGATACCCTCAACTAAAGTTAATATAAAGGTAAAAAGAACAAATATTGATAATAAAACATATTCTAAATGAATTTTAGTTAAAGGTTCAATAATCATATTGGCATATGACCAAATAGAGAAAAAGACCATTATGAATAAAAATATAGGTAATAGTACTCTACTTCTTTTTGATTGATTATTATTTTTTATTTTAAATAGGCTCATATCAGAAGTCATACAAGCTTTAATTAGCGATATTATTTTCTTCATAGTTATTGTTCCAATTCTAAGAATACTTTTTCTAGAGATTTATCGCCTTTAATCTCTTTCATTGTACCAACTTTAACTAACCTACCTTGCTTTATTATGGCTACTTTAGAGCATAATTTTTCAGCAACATCTAAAATATGAGTTGAGAAAAAGATAGTCTTCCCCTCTTTTACCATTTCATTCATTACTTGTTTAATATCAAAGACAGCTTTAGGATCTAAGCCAACGAATGGTTCATCCATTATTAATATTTGAGGATTATGAGATAAGGCACTTATTAAAGCAATTTTTTGTTTCATACCATGAGAAAATGAATCAATAGTTTCATTTAAATGGTCTTCCATTTCAAACATTTTAGCGTATTTATTGATATTATTTTTTCTAGTAACATAATCAACTTCATACATATCACAAATAAAATTAATAAAATCAATAGCTTTCATATTTTCATATAGTTCTGGATTGTCAGGAACAAAAGCCATTTCTTTTTTACATTCAATAGCGTCTTTCTTAATAGATTTACCATTAATTAAGATATCTCCTTCATCAAAATCATGAATACCAGTAATAGCTTTTATTAGAGTTGTTTTACCAGCTCCATTGTGACCAATAAAAGCAAAAACACAGCCATCATCTACTTTAAAAGATACATTATTTAGGGCAACATTATCGCCATATTTTTTAGTAACATTTTTAATTTCTATCATATTATTTCCTTCCTTTTTATGTCTTTATTATAGCACATAAAAAGAGAACTGTTTATTATATTCTCTTAATGTCGTATTATTTTAATCATTTTAAATTATCCTTTAAAAATTTTTCAATTTTATCAAATGGTATTTTGTCTTTTTGATAATATAAATTAGTATGAGTGCCATTTGGTATTATAAGAAATTTTTTATTATTTTTATATTTACTATTTTTTATCATATTATCATATGCATCTTTTCCCATATAGAATGAATGGGCTTTATCTCCATGAATAAATCATTACCGCACTTCTTATTTCATTCGAATAATGAAATAGTCTGGTATTCATCATTGAAGTGTTTGTCTGAATGGCCCATCCGTTGTTAGAATTTAAACTTCTTTCATGATATTCTCTTTAATCATATATCACCGTAATAATATTATATCATAGAAAAAGAGAATTCTTACATTCTCTAAATATCTTATTTTTTTATTTAAACAATCCTTTTATTTTATCCCAAATAGATACTTTTGTTTTTTCCTTATAATTATCAGATTTGATGTCATTAGGCTTAGAAATTGAATCAATCATGAAAATAATTTTAGAATTACTATTTGCTTCAGATGATGAAATATCAACTGTTTTATACTCATCACTTAAATTCATAAGTGCATCAAATTTTCCTTTAAATGAATTAACATCTCCAAGAACTACATTAAATTTATTAAATGAATTTGATAAAGTATTTATTGTATTATCTAAAGTAGTTACTTTTTGATTAATATCATCTTCATAAATATCTAATAATTCTTTAAGATTAGAATCTATATTCTCTTCACTAAATTCTTTCTCAATTGTATTTTTTACAACTTCGTTAGTATACTTTTCAGTATATTTATTTGCTACATCTCTAGCTGTATTATCTATTATTTTATCTGTAGTTTTAGATATATATTCTTTAAGGTCTATATTTAAAGATATATTATTATCATCTATTTCATTATTAATTTTTGATATTATTTTTTCTTTTAATTCATTTGAATAATCTAATATTTCTGAATCATTACTTAATATTTCTTTTAACTTAGTATTTAATTCATTTATATAATTATCTACTAAATTACTAATATAATCTTTATCATTTAAACTATTTATTATCGTATTTGGAATATCAGCTTCACTTATATTATTTTTTACTTGATTCAATGTATCTGTTCGTACATCGCCAACAATTCCTAATGCTTGTTCATAAGTAACCCCATATTTTAGGGCTATATCATTAACATATTTTTCATATTCACTTTGTGATACATTATTAGTTATACAATCATTTATTTTATTAAATTCTTCGTTTATAATGGTATTTAATTTTTCATTAATGCTTTCTTTAAGTAAATTTGACAGTTCATTTACTTCTGAATCATTAATTAATAAATCATGTAAGTTTGTATTAATGACTTTTCCCATTAAATCATCGATATTTATTTCACTAACTACTCTTTTTACTTCTTCATCAATTACTTCTTTTGTATTTTTTTTAGTATAAAATATAAGATCATTTTCTAATTCATCTTTATTTTCTTTTATTACTATACTAGTTTCTTTTGCTATTTCTTCTTCTAACGCTGGAGTAATATTATTAATATTCTTTTCTAAAATTTTTAATAGTTGTTCTTTTAATGCATTTTTATCTTGATTTCTATAATACTGATATTTCTCTAATAAATCTCTAATATTAGAATCATGTAATACTTGTATACTACTATTAATATCATTAATTGCATTAAGAGAATTTAGATTAATATCATCAAATAAATTAGTCGTAGCAACTGAATAGATAGAATTTAATTCAAATGAATCTGTATCATATGTTATTTCTACATTATTTAAATCTTTTAAATCATTTACCTTAAGTGTTTCATATAATCCTGGTAAAGATACGGCCATCACAACTGAACCTATACCATTATCAATTATTTTTCCGTTAGTTACTTTAATATTTTTATTATCAGTATTACTTATAATTGTTGATGTAACTATTCCATATGGAACATATATTTTTTCATTTTTACCATTTATATTCATCATTTTATAGGCATTATTTTTATATGTTAAGGAAATTTTTATATTACCTTTTTTACCTAACATTTCATTAACATTTTTTTCTTTACCATCTAAGTAATATTTAACACTAAGACTAACTGGTAAATTCTTACTATATGATCCTTGATAATAAATATCATTACCATTAGTTTCCCATATTAAATCATTACCTTTTTGGCTGAACTTTTCATTACCATTTATATTTTTAATGTTATTTAATATTGTTTTATCATTAATTGTATTTCCATTATAATTTGATAAATGCTCTGTAACAGAAGTACTTTCTACTTCTCCTTTTTCATTTAATTTAACATATACACTTTCCTCTTTTGTTAAAGCATAAACACATGTTGTTTGAAATAATTCACAAATTAATAAAATATACGCTATAAACTTTTTAAATATTTTATTCATAAACTTTTTCTCCTTTCTTAAATCCTAATGTTGTTTTTGTTATTATTTTATCAAACATTAATAGCACACTAGGAACTACAAACATAACTACTAACATACTTATAATTGCTCCTCTTGACATAAGTAGACATAGTGAACCAATCATATCGATTTTTGATATTGCAAATACAGCAAATGTTGCTGCAAAGAAACACATAGCACTAACAAAGATTGATGATACTGAAGATGTAAGTGCTTCTCCCACAGCTTCTTCCTTATTTTTTCCATTCTTTCTTTCTTCTAAATATTTTGTTGTTAAAAGAATGGCATAATCAATCGTAGCACCAAGTTGAATCGTACCTATAACAATTGAAGACACAAATGGCATACTTGTGCCATGCCAATATGGAACACCCATATTTATAAAGATGGCAAATTCTATTGATAAAACAAGTAATATAGGTAAGCTAAGTGATTTTAATACAAAAAACATTATAATAAAGATAACACCTATAGAAACATAATTAACATTTTTAAAATCAATGGCTGTAATTTCTACCAAATCATTCATTAATGGGCCTTCACCTGCAAGAATAGCATTTTTATCATATTTTTTTATAATGGTATTTAATTTTGATATTTGTTCATTTAACTCATCAGTAGCTATTTCATATTTAGAATTTACTAATATTAATTTGTATTTATCAGTTTCCAACAAATTCTTTATTTTTGATGGAAGTATATCATTTGAAATACCATATTTATAGAATAGATTACTTGATATGACACTATCAATTCCATCAGTTCCTTCAATTTCATCAATCATCTTATTAATTTTTCTATTCTCTATATTAGAATCAATAAGAATCATTGATTGAGATATAAGGCCATAATCTTCTTTTAATTTTTTACTAACAATTGAATAATTATAATCATCTGGTATTGATGTATCTAACTTATAATATACTTCCGTATTTTTTTGTGATAAATAAGCTGGAAGCATTAGAATTAAGAAAACTATAAATATCCATTTATAACCTTTCATAACAACTGGTTTTATAAATCTAAATTTTGGTATTAAAGCTTTATGTTTTGTTTTTTGAATTAACTTATCAAATATTAGTAATAGTGATGGATATACCGTTAAAACTGTTAGTACTCCAAAGATAACACCTTTTGCCATAACTAAACCAATATCTTTTCCAAGTCCAAACTTCATTGTACATAATGCTAAGAAACCAGCAATAGTTGTAAGAGATGATCCAACAACTGAAACCATCGTTTCATTAATAGCTTCACTCATCGCCTCATCATTTGTTTTCTTATTTTTCTTGGCAGCTTCATATTTATGATATAAGAATATTGAGAAATCTGTTGTTACGCCAAGTTGCAAAACAGCTGCTATTGCTTTTGTAATATATGATATTTCCCCAAACATAATATTAGTACCCATATTAAATAATATAGATAATCCAATATTTCCTAAAAGTAATAATGGTACAATATATGAATCTAAAGATAACATTAATACTATTAAGCAAAAAATTACTGCTACAGCAACATATGCAAATGTTTGGCTTTCAACCAAGTTTTGCATATCAAGTGACATAGCACTCATGCCACCTACTTTTATGTCATCAGACAATTCTTCAATTGTTTTTACGGCATTGGTAGTTTCTTCATCACTAGTTCCAGTTTCAAATGTAATTAGTAATAATTTTGAGTTATTATTTGATACATGATCTAATAATTTTTTAGGAATCATTTCTAAAGGAATAGTTGTTCCTGTAATATCATTGATGCTGACGACATTAGTAACACAATCAATATTCCTAATTTTGTTTTCTAATTCCACTAACTCTTTTTCACTAACACGGTTATCTACCAACGAAACTGAGAAAGCACCCATGCCAAAATCATCTTTTAAAATATTTTGACCTTTCAATGTTTCAATATCACTTGGCAAGTAAACTAAAATATCATAATTTGTTTTAGTCAAACTGTAACCTATTATTGAAGGAATCAACATCAATAAACTTATTAATAAAATAATCATTTTGTTTTTTACTACAAAATTTGAAAATTTCTGCATCTTCCCACCTCGACAATATATTTTATTACTACATGTTATAAAATACCACACCACTACTGCATATATGATGGTTATCCAACACTTTTATAAATATATATGTATATTTATCATACATTTTGTATGTTATTTGACTTTTATTGCGTTAAGTTTTATAATTTAGTTTGAAAGAGGTATTTATATGCAAGAAAAAACTGATTTAAGAGTTATAAAAACTAAAAAAATTTTATTTGATTCATTGTTAAAACTTATGAAAAATAAAAATTTTGAAAAAATAAAAATATCTGATATTTGTGAAGAGTCACTTATAAATCGTTCTACATTCTATGCACATTATGAAGATAAATATGAATTATTAATGGAGTTATTTGAAGAACAAAAAATAGCTTTATTGAAAAAATTAGAAAACAATGAAAATATCATATTTTCAAAAGAATATATGATGGAATTATTAAATATATTAATTGATCATATTGATGAAAATAGAGAAACCTATAGTGCCATTCTTACTAATAATAGAGATGGTATATTAATTGATTTTTTAATTGACGCAATTGAAAGAGATGTATCAGATAGATTAAAAAATAATAATGAGATTATAGATTCAAATTTACCACTTGATATTATTGTTAAATTTTATGCCGGTGGATTAATTAACATAGGAATTGCATGGATTACAAGAAATGAAAAATATAGTAAAGAAGAACTTTTATCATACATTGACAAATTAATTCCAGATAAAATATGAAAATAAGAGTATTTTACAACTTCATTTTTGATTAATACTCTTTTTAAATATATCGGAATATTACTATTTTACGATCTTAAATGGTAATATAGTCAAATATCTAAATCAAAATGGCTCCAAAGTGGCTCTAGCCCCTATTTTGGGCTATTTTTTGATAAAAAGAAAAACTCGTGTTTTCCCTTTATTTATGGGGCTTTACGAGTTATTTACCACAACATTGCTTATACTTCTTGCCACTGCCACATGGCTTGTATTTTTGGATTTTTGTGAGCTTCCTATAGCATTTTGTGGCTCTTTTGGGCTATTAAATACACTTGGTACCAACCTTCGCCAGCACCCGGGAATTTACTCTCAGGGTATCTAAAAGGTATCTAAAACACTTTTTTAACGCTTTTTCGCAATTTTTTAGCAAGCTCTATTTTCTTATAATTTATAACATAATATTGAAAGATTGCTATGCCTTTTATTCAACATTAACTCCTTTATTTAACTCTTTTTTACATAATATACTCATAATAAATATAATCATTATATATAATAAAGACGATAATATTGCCAAAACCTTAAATGCTTCTACATCAATATTAATT
>CADAMI010000026.1 GCA_902788975.1 uncultured Erysipelotrichaceae bacterium
ATTAAAAACTGCTGTTTTTATTCATCAAACAAATTAAATTGTCCAGGAATTTGTTTATCTTTTTTTAATGTCTTTTTCCTTACAAATACTTGTGTTTCTTCAGTTAATTCTTTTTCCATTTTAATTTTTTTATCATAATTATTAACAAAAGCAATAACACGGTGTAAATTTAAATTATTAACTTTTCCAGTATAAATTATTTTACCATCATTACGTTGATAATTATCATATATAATAAGTTTAATTAATCTGGTTAGTGCCATATCGTTATTTTCATCGCGATCATAAAAGTGTTTATAAGTATTACCTATACGAATAGAGTCGCTCGTATATCGAAGAACCTCTATAGCTGTTGATGAACATCGATAATCACTAGAAAAATGACTAGCAAATTCATAAACAAAGCGATAATCTTGATCGGCTAATTTGTTATTAATACGATTTATTAATAATCTTGGATCAACTAAATATTGAATATCTTTTTGGTATAGAAAATCATACATAACCTTTTTATACTTATCACCTTTTTTAATTCTAATAGATAAATTTTTAGATACATTTTCCGGTGTTAAAATACCATTAAGTATTAAGTGTTCTCTAAGTTCTTTTTCATAATTAAAGGATGAAGTAAATAAATCTATTTCTTTTATTTCACAACCCATACCTTTTAATCTTGATTCTCTGGTAAAGCACGCTGATTTAGTTATATCTAATGGTGAATACTTTCCTTTCTTTTCTTCAACCATAAAATAGTATGCCATAATATCCCCTCTTTCAAGTTATATATAATAACACATATATTTGTTATTGTCAAAAAAAGATTAGTACAACTAATCATTTTTTTCATATACCGCTTTAAGGACGATATTGGTTGTAATGTTCATATTTGGATCAAACTTTTCGCCATTATAAGTCCAATATATGAAATTATAGCCTTCTTTTATAGGGGCTGGTAAATTATCAATTGCATTGCCTGATACAATATATTTTTTGGGAATGATATTTCCCCCATCCGTATCGAATGTTACTTCAACATAAATATTAGCTTCATAATTAGCTTTTATGGTCGTATCTTCATCTAGTGGGGTATCAAATAAATATAGTTTCCCATCGATTGTCCAATTTTTAAATGTATACCCAAATTTAGCTGGATCTTTAGGCTTATCAGGAATCTTACCTTTTTCTATTTCTACTTGGACTGTTCCTGTGCCACCGTTTAAATCATAATTTATTGTAATTCTATTGCGTTCAAATTTGGCTATCAAAACAAAATCTTTAGTTACTGGTTTATTAAAATCATATAATTCATTACCATCATACCAACCTAAAAATTTAAATTTATCTTTATGAGGTATTTCTTTAGGTTCGGTTACTTTATCATTTTCTTTAACACTCATCTTTTTAACTTCGCCACCAAAATTAAATGATACAGTATATGTTTTTACTGGATTGGGTACTTCTACCCAGACGGCTTCTAAAGTAATATCACTATTAATAGGACTATTATCATCATATTCAAGGCCTTCTTTTTGCCAATTAAGAAACAAATAACCTTCTTTTGTTGGCTTATCTATATTAGATATATTGTCACCTTTTTTAATATTTATACTAGCTAGTTCTTTATTATCATCTATAAATGTAACCGTATAAGTCTTAGTTTTGCAACTGGTTAATAATAAACATATAATCATTAATAAATAATACTTCCTCATTTTTACTCCTTTTTTAAATTAACTATTTTAGATACGACTATCTGATAATTATCAAGTCGCTTTTCAACTTTACCATAGACTTTAATTATGTCATGAGACTTTATATTATTATTGTCTTTATATGTCTTAGGAAATAATGTTAAATCTATTTGTTTATACTCATCACTCGCTTTGACAAAAGCCATAACATCATTATTCTTAGTAATTACTTCTTTAATACTAATTACTTCAAGTACTATATTAATATATTTTCCTATATTATTTTCTAAATTTAAAGTACTAAGAGCATTAGCTTCTTTATATTTACTAACTGGATGAGCTGATAAATAAAAACCAAAAGTATCAAATTCTTGTTTAATTAATTCATCTTTAGAATATTCATTAACTATATCAATTAATGGTTCTTCAATTTCAATTAAAGTATTATCACTCGATAACTCAGCATAATTAATAACATTATCAAGATTAATCATTAATGTATGCTTGTTATAACCAAAACTATTAAAACAATTAGCTAATATTAAGGATTCTAAAACTTTACGATTTACTGACTTATTATAAGTTCGTTTAACGAAATTAGTAAAACTTTCGAATAGGCCTTTATCTCTTTCAGTTAAGATAATACTAGCAACATTCATACCAACATTTCTAATAATAGATAACGGACATATAATCTCATTATTATGAATGATATATTCGGTACTAGATAAGTTAATATCTGGAGGTAATACCGAAATATTCTTGCTACGTAATTTAGATATATAAATACTAGTTTTATTTTCATTATTAATAGCACTTGTTAAAAGAGATAACATAAAATAACTATAAAAATGAGTTTTGAGAAAGGCCATTTTATAAGCAATTATCGCATAGGCAACGGCATGCGATTTATTAAAACCATAATTAGCAAATTTTAAGATTAAATTATAAACGTTTTCGGCTTTTTCTTTCGAATAGCCATTATTGATACTTCCAGTTATAAACTTTTCTTTTTCTTTAAGTAAGATAGCTTCTTTTTTCTTGGACATAGCTCTTCTTAAAATATCAGCTTCACCTAAAGTATATCCGGCCATTTTAACAGCTATTTGCATTACTTGTTCTTGATAGATAATGATGCCATATGTTTCCTTTAAAATATCTTTAAGAGCTTCATCAATATAATCAATGTTACTAGGATTACTTCTTCTTTTTAAGTATTCGGGAATACTATCCATAGGTCCTGGTCGATATAAAGAAGTAGCAGCCACAATATCATTAAAATCTTTAGCTTTTAATTTCTTTAAAAATTTAATCATGCCAGGAGCTTCAAATTGAAATATTCCTTCAGTATCTCCATTAGCAAATAGTTCAATTGTTTTTTTATCATCCATCGGAATATTCGCGAATGTAATATTAAGTTGCGTATCATTTCTTACATTTTTAATTACTTCATCAATCATAGTTAAATTAGATATTCCTAAGAAGTCCATTTTAAGTAAGCCTAATGGTTCTAGATAATCTTTAGAATAGGCTGAGACATACATTCCTAATTGATTTTTATATAATGGAATAGTTTCATCAATATCATATTTACTCATAACAACCCCTGCTGCATGCACCGAAACATGGCGAGGTAATCCTTCAAGATGAAGAGCAATTTCATATAATTTCTTTAAATCTATGGAATTATCAACTAATTTTCTTAGATTAGCATTTTCTTTATATGATGTTTTTAAATCTTTAGGACAAGATTTAGCTAAATTATCAATTAAGCTTTGTTTAATATTTAAGACTCTGCCGACATCACGAATAACTTGTTTAGCACCTAGTGTATTAAAGGTTATTATCCCGACAACTTTCTTTTCGCCATATTTGCTAATTACATAATCGATAACATCTTGTCTTTTAGTGGCATCAAAATCAATATCGATATCGGGCATAGTTACTCTTTCAATATTTAAGAATCTTTCAAATAATAGATTATATTTTATGGGATCAACATCGGTAATACCCAATGTATAACTAACTAAAGATCCGGCGGCTGATCCACGCCCAGGGCCAACCAAAATATTATTCTTTTTGGCATACAAAACATAATCATATACGATTAAGAAATAATCATTAAAACCCATTTTATCAATAACAGCTAATTCTTTATTTAATCTTTCTAAATATTCATTAGGTACATTATTATTAAGACGTTTATTTAAACCTTTTAGTGATAAATCATGTAAGTATTTTTTGCTATCAATATTTTTATCATATATTGGTAATAAACCATCAGTATATTTTAAAGATACATTGCAACTATCGGCTATGTATGCCATATTTTTTAATTCTATTGGAGATACTTTTTCTAACAGTTCTTCTTTCGTTAGTAAATGTTTACCAATATTAGTATTTAATTCATATTCGCCAAGGATTTTGCCATTCTTAATCATAATCGAATAATCTAAATACTTATGATCATCTTTATTTAAATAACTAACATCGTTTATAAATACTTTTGAATAGGATATTTTTTCTTTTTCTTCTAAAGAAGAGTATCCAACAAATTTATCTTCATATATATTAAATATCTTTTCATTATAAAAAGAAAAAGGCATAACTAAAATAAGATTATCTTTGTATTCAGATAAATCATCTACAGTTAATGGCCTATCAGAAACAACTGTCGATAATTTTATTAAATTTTTATACCCTAAATTATTTTTAGCATATAAAAGAATATGCATATCATCGATGCTTAAATCAATTCCAATGATTGGTTTAATATTATTCTTTTCACATTCAAGATAAAATTCCATAACACCAAACATATTATTGTCATCGGTTATGGCTAAACTTTGATATCCATATTTAACAGCAAGTGAAACAAGTTTCTTGATGTCATTTAAACTATTAAGAATTGAATAGCTTGTCTTTACTTGTAATGCTGTTATATTCATGAATATCACTTCCTCTATTTAAAATCTCCAGATAAAATATAGTGTTACTAATACTGCTAAGGCAATAACGGTAGCTAAAATAGCAATCGTTGAAAATCCACCACTCTTAATGCCTATGTCGGCTCCTAAAAAACTACCTTTAAATTTCTTACTTAGTTTGCTTTCTTTTTTTCCTTTTTGATTAGATAATGTATAATTATCTAACTTTACTGTGTAATTATCACTTGAACTAGCCACAATTGTTTCTTCATTTCCCTCATCATTAACATAATTTTTACTAAGATTATTCATAATATCCTCACTTTCTTAAATTTACACTAATCATGGTAATACTTTCCGTTAATTGTTTTATTCTTTCAATAATTCTTCTCGATTTAACAACATCCACTTCTCTACTCGTTGTACTAAGATGTTGCTCTAATTCTTCGATTGTTAGATTTGAAGTAAAGAACGTTGGTAACAATTCTTCCATACGGTATTGAAGAATTGTTCCTAATACTTCATCTCTACTCCATTCGGTTGTTGTTTCAGCCCCAATATCATCTAATAACAATAATGGTACTTTTTTAACATAATCAAATTTTTGTCTATATTCTTCATTGTCTGAAAAAGATTCCTTTAAATTCCTTAAAAATTCTGGATAATAAATAATAGCTACTTTCTCGCCTTTTCTGGCTAGTTCATTTAACATAGCTGATAATAAATATGTTTTACCACATCCAAAATTACCATTCAGATATAACCCTTTAATATTTTTATCTGTTTCATAATTAGTTAAAAAATCTTTAATCCATTTAATAACTTCAAATCTATTTTTATCTTTGGTATTAATATCTTTCATCCGGGCATTCTTTATATCTCTAGGTATATCAAAGTAATATATATTATTTAAATATTTATTATCTTCGTCCATTTCTAATTTATATTTACATGGATAATAGGCAAATTCAATATCATTACCATTAGCTTTTGGGGTATATACATATCCAGTTATTTCGTTCTTACATTCCATTATATTTTTACATTTACTGCAATTCTTATGTTCACAGGAAGAAAGTTCTAATCTAGTGGTATATTTCATTAAAGTATCATTAGATAATTTTGTACTATTAGCCAATTTTCTAAACATCATATCTTCATCATAATCTTTTTGGTAGTCGCTAGCTAATTTGTAATCTGATTTTCCATATTTACCATTAACAATATCTTTCAAATTATCCATAATTATCTAAACTCCTTAAGCATTTCCTCCATGGCCTTTACTTCAGCATCAGTAGCTTCTTCAGCTTTTATATCATTATTATTAAACCACATAGGAACATTCTTATCAATTGCTACTTTACCAGTTTTAACATTAGGCTTTTTATAATTCTTTTTAGCAGTTTCCATAGCTTCTTCGACAGTTTCTATTTTCTTTCTACTCCACTGTCCAGCAATTGTTTCGATCATCGCTCTATTTAATTTATTATCGTTTGTTTTTAATACAAAGTCAATTAAAACATTAACAACTCCTGGTTTTAATTTATAGTCAATTATTAAATTCTCTAAAAGTAATATATCTCTTTTAACCGGTTCTGCTCCATTATGTTTACTTTTAAGGAAATCATAAGGACTAGTTGTTTCAAATGTATATATCATTTTAGCAATATTAGATGTATCTCCAATTGGTTTTCTTAAATATTCTGGCTGGGTAGTACTAATTACCGTCGGTAAAACGCCTGAGTGATCAAACTGATAATGATTACGACAAACTTTCCTTAATTCTTCTCGATTAACTAAACCTTTTTCATTTATACAAGACTTAACAATATTTTGCATTTTTGGTGCATCAATATCATATAGATAAGCTAAAGAAATAATTAACTCTTGCAAGTCTTTTGTAAATATCTTCTTATCAATGTTTTTAGGCATCGTTTCAATTAAGAAATTCATATCAAATGATGAATCAATATTTAATTTAAGTTTATTATATTTTCTTATATTATCTTTGTACATATCAAAAGATGTATAAGGTACACTTTCAAATATTTGACTAAATGAATGTGTTATTTCGGTATAATCATCTTTATTTATTTTTATTGTTTTAAAATAATTAACTAATCTTTCATATTCTCTTTTTCCAACATTATTATATAAAACTATATTAAAAATTGGATGAGAAAAGAATTCGTGGGCTGACACAGGTGAATATAATTCATATATATATTTATTAACTGTATCTTTTTTTAAGTACGTCTTAAGTAAGCCAATACCTTCAAGAATGTTTCTCGCTTCTTCTAATTCTTTGGCAGATATATGTAAATTTGATAATAAATGAGCATGTTCTAAGCCATCACTAATTACTTCTTGGTGATCTAAATCATTTACTAAGGTATTATATAACATAATAGGTAGAGAACCGGTAATTGGTAAATATAACATACTTAATATTTTTTTATCATAATCTGTGATAATACTTTTATTGACAACAATGTAGTTATCCGCTGGAAGTAATGCCATATCCATATTTATCACCCTACCTAAATTATATAATAAAATTATGAATAATACAAGTAAAAACAAGTATTACAATAAGAATTATAATACTTGCTATTATTAATGTTTAGGTTTAAATAATAGTGCTAAGATAAAAGCCGAAACAACGGCTACACTTATACCAGCTGATGTTAAATTAAATATTCCTAAAGCTAAACCAATTACCCCATTTTCATTAGCAATATCCATAGCTCCATGAATTAGCAAATGGCCAAATGAAGTAATAGGAATAATAGCTCCGGCTCCACAATATAAGACTATTTTATCGTATATACCAGCTAAATCTAAAGCGGCACCTATAACTACAAATAAACTTGTTACATGTCCTGGAGTTAGTTTGGTATTATCTAATATTAATTGACTAACCATACAGACAAACCCACAGAATAGAAATGCATAAATATATGTATCCATTATTCTGATACCTCCAAACTAATCGCATGGGCAATTGATGGAATGCTATCTTTTTGAAATGCTCTAGTTGGACTAAATATGGCTCCCGTTGGAACTATTAATACTTTACGATATTTCCCTCTTAGCATTTCTTTTATTATATAGGCTGATAAAGTTAGAGCACTGCTTGAAGGGCCTGACGCACCTGCAAAAACATTTTGTTTATCGCGATCATATAGAATTAAACCACAATCATTATAATTTCTCGATAGATCATAACCGCTATCTTTCATATATTCAATTAATATTTCTTTTCCATATATTCCTAAATCACCAGTAAGAATTAAATCGTAATAGTCAGGTTTAATATTCAAATCTTTTAAATGTCTTTTTAATGTGTCAGCAGCCGCAATGGCCATTACGGCTCCCATATTATTGACATCAGTTATTCCTTTATCTTGAACAATTCCACATGTTGCCGAAGTTATTTTAATTCTACTTTTCTTGCTTGTTACAAGCATACTGGCAGCTCCTGTCGACGTAAATGTTGTTGTTTTCTTTTTTGGTGCACCATATTCAGTTGGATTTCGAAATTGTTTTTCAGCAGCCATATTATGACTACTCGTAGAAACTATTATATTTTTTGCCATTTTTCCTTCAATTAGGTTAGAAGCTAGATACAATCCTTCACCGAAAGTAGCACAAGCGCTAAATATTCCCAAAAATGGAATATTAAAATCTCTTAAAGCATAATCTGAAGCCGCAATTTGATTCTCTAAATCACCAGATATTATATAATCGACATCACTATCAATTAGTTTGGCATGACTAATTAATTTAGAAATACTATTACTTAACATTTTTTCTTCAGCTTTTTCAAAAGTATCACATCCGTAATATAAATCTTTATCATAAACTAAATCAAAATAGTCAGCGATTGGACCATCTTTTTCATATACACCAGCTATGGTATAACTATCAGCAACATAGACATTATTGAATTTTCTTGTCATTCTACCCTCCAATTATTAAAATTCTTATTATTCCAAATACATAAACAGAGACAATTCCATATAAAATTACCGTCCCAGCTAATTTAAAAATATTTGCCCCTATTCCTAAAACTAATCCTTCTTTACGATACTCTAAAGCAGCTGAAGTCATCGAATGAGCGAAACCTGTAATTGGAATAATTAAAGCACTCTTTAATTTACTAACGCAAACATCAAATACTCCCAAAGCTGTTAATATTGATGCAATAATAATCAAAGTTAATATTACGGCAACTCCTGCTTCTTTTCTAGGTAGATTAAACCACATAACATAACATCTTAATAAAAATTCCGAAAATGCCCCCAATATTCCCCCATACAAAAATACTAAAAGAGCATTTTTTATTACATCTTCTTTAGGTGTATGTTTCATAACTATTTCATTATATCTATCTTTCATTGTATTCACCAATATTATTTTTTACTAATATTAATAAAAATATACAAAAAATTGTGCTCCTAAGAACACAATTTAATTAATATTTTTTCTTTCAGGGAAAGTTGCAATAACTTTACCTTTCATTTTTCCAGATAAAACTTCTTCTGACCACTCAAATGGTATCATATCTTCAGGTGGATCAGGTTCAGTCTTTTTTTGTCGAATTTTGGTAAAAAATCCTTTAGGAAATTTAAAAATCTCTTCTTTATTTTTCACTTAAATTACCTCCTATATTTAGTGAATTTTTCATTTTCTTTTAAATTTGTAGTAATTATTTTAATTCTATCTTCTAAATCTAATTCATTAATTATTTTTAAAAGATTATTTAGATTATCCAAATTTAAATTTCCAATGATATAGTATTTTATTAGCGACTTATCAAAATAATATAATTGATCTGCCTTAATAAAGCCATTTTTATCATTAGCTCTTTTACTTAATAATAAATTTTTATTATTAATTTCAAGATTTTCTTTGTATTTTAATTTTTTATTTCTATGAGTTTCATCGTGAAAACTACATAGCATATTACAAATTAAATCATATCTCATTCCTTCAATTATATTCTCTTCATCATTGATTACGACAAAAGAATGTCTTTTGATTTTTTTACCAAATTCATTTTTAAATTCTTTTATGACAATTATGTCGCCAAGTTTGCACATTAATCCTCCATATTCCTAAATATGAAAGTTAGACATTTTAATTATATAAAACAATTAATAAAGTGTCAACAGTTTAAGTACATCTATTTATTAATTTTAAGTATCGCATAAACATTAATAATGGCAAGTATTGCTACAAAATAATCTGTTAGATTCCATAATATGTTTGATTTAATATAACTAGATATTATGATAACTAAAATGAAGACTATTTTAAAGATTGTGTTAATAATTTTATTTCTAGAAAATAATAATAGATTACTTTCACCAAAAAAATAGCTTGAAATAATGGTTGAAAAAGCAAATAAAATAGTAATTATTGATAATATGTTTCCCCCACTTACTCCAAAGTGATATTTAAAGGCATAAATAACTATTTCAATACCATTAATATGACTAAAAGATATTTGATTATAATTACTAGTAACAATTATTAAAAAGGTTGTAAAACAAACAATAAATATAGTTATATATATGCCAAACACTTCAAGCATACCCTGCTTTTTGCTATCGTTATCACAAGTACTAGATGATATAGCACTGGTACCAATTGATGATTCAGTAATAAAAATAGCTCGTTGCATTCCGATTAAAAATACTGATATTATTGATCTTAAATTAAAAGCCTCTTTAATAACAGTTAAAAAAATATTTGGAATTATATTAATATTTATAACAAAAACATATAAACCTAAACTAAAATATATAAGCAACATAATAGGAACCAAATAAGTATTGACCTTACTTATTCCTTTTAATTCTTTTAAAATAATTAATAATGTTATAAATGATAAAATAATTGTTATATAAGTTTTATTAATATTAAAATAACTTCCTGTACTAACGATAGTATTAGCTTGAATAGATAAAAATAATATACTATAAGTAACAATAATAAGTAAACCATATAATTTACTTAATATATTATTATTAAGACATTTTTTAATATAAAAACTTGGCCCACCTACAAAAATATTGTTTATTTTTTCACGATATTTAATTCCTAATATACATTCAACAAAAGCATTAATGGATACGAGTAAACTAATTATTATTAACCAAAAGATTGTTCCAATACCCCCATAATATATAGCTAGAGCAACTCCTGATAATGAACCTACCCCTATCTTAGCTGCTAGTGAAATACATAAACTAGATATTGGACTTATATTATTTTTGCTTTTTGATTTTAAAGCATTATATATTTTTTTAATATTAAACTGAATACATTTATATTTAACTGAATATTTAATAGTGGCATATATTATGAGGATACTGGCAAAATACCAAACTATTCCTAACATTGTAATAAAGTAATTATAATTAAGGATATTTAATACCATTGATATAAGAATTAATAATAAAATTATGATGTTTATTTTCATACTAAAATATATTCTAAATGGGTATTAATAATGAATTTTTTGTTATTTTTGACATATCTTATATTGAATATAAATAAAGGGGTGGATTATATGTGTAATAACAATGAAACAAATAATTGTGAAAATTGTATTCAAGACATTCTAAAAGTAATATTATTATTACAACAAAGTGTATGTCAAAATGATACATGCTTACAAACTTGTGATAGAGGTTTCTTAGGACAAAACTGCACAACATTCTGTAATACTAGACCAATAGTCTTATATACATGTGGAAGTAATGGAACTCCATTAGCTATGCCAATAAGCAAAGATCCAGCAGTAACTGAGACTTCAACTGTATTTAGACTGGAAAAATTAGATGGATGCTGTGCTACATGCCGTGTATTAACTCCAAATACTGACACAACAAGTTTATTTCCTTATGAAGCAACTAATTCTTTCTTTACAATTAACTTAGATTGTGTATGTATTTTAAGATGTCTTGATGATACTTATGTAGATACACCATAATATAGAAAAGCTATCTTCGTTGGAAGATAGTTTTTTTATTGTTCATATTTTTCTGTTTTAATTTTAGTTTGTTTTTTAGTTTTCTTAAATAATAATGCAATTAATAAGATAAATAATACCAATATAACAATTAATGAAACTAATAACCATCTATAATAAGTATCACTATTGTTTTTATACATTTCTAAGACATTTGTATTATATCTTTGAACTGTTTTTTCAACTGCATCATATTGATATAAATTTTCCTTACCAGTCTCTACATTTCTAGCATAAAATAAATAAAACTGATTACCTGTAATATCATTATTATCAAGGGCGTATGTATTTTTAATTATATCCATTTTTACTTCTTGATAACTAGTTATTTTATCATTATCATATAAAAATTCTACTTGTTTATAACCATCTATTTTTTTATCTAAAATTTGTAAAGTGGTACCATTAAAAGTGTGTTCTTTATATAAAGAATATTTACCATTTTTATAGATATAATAATTAATATTACCCTTTAAATCTTTTAGCCCTACTAAGTCATATCCAAGTTTTTCATTATAATATCCTTCAATAATATTATCATTTATGGTAATATCTTTTTCTATATTATATTCACTAATTTTAGGTAACTCACTTCTTTTTCTAATAACTGTATATTTTTCATTATCAATTTTTACATCTATTGGCGATAATTCTTCAACGGTTGCTTTTATAACATAAGTTCTTTTACTACCATTTTCTGCCGTAACAACTATTTCTAAAGTATTTAAGCCAGTACTCACTTTTACTTCTCCAGTTCCAACGACTTTAGAATTTGAATCAGCTAATTGAGCATTAACTTTAACTTTTTCAGTTTCAGCAGGAATAGTTAGAGTATACTCTAGCTTTTCTTTATCGAATTCTTCATTCAATGATAAACCATCAATTGTTAAGCTTGACAAGAAGTTATTAGATGATTTAGTTTTGGGAGCGATATAAGTACTACCTCCACCGCCACTACTACCTGTATTATTGCTTGGTACAGTTTGTTTAGCATTGACGGTTATGGTAATGGATCTTGCTTGAAGTTTTGGCTCATTAGCATTTTCATCGCTTATGCCATCAGTTGGACTTACTGTAATAACGGCTGTGCCAGCACTTTTTGCAGTAATAACGATGCTTTCAACACTTTTTTCAACCCAAACATTACTGCCAGATAATGATGCTACACCAGGATTAGATGAACTGACATTAAATCTTCCAGTTAATTTAGAAGAAGAGCCATCAATTTTCAAAGTAACCGTATTTCCAACAGTAACAGTGTTACTAGTTAAAGAAATACCAAAATCAGCCGCCAATACATTATTAGCAAAAGATATAAATATCAATAAAAATATACTTAAATAACTAATTGTCTTTTTCATTTTTTTCTCCTTACTGCATTATTTTCTTTATATCCATTATATGATTCTTAATAGCTACATAGTCCGTTGCAGCTACCTTTTTATCATGATTAACATCAGCACATAATAATTCAAAATCACTTAATTTCTTTATATCCATTATATGATTCTTAATAGCTACATAATCAGTTGCCGCAATTTTTCCATCGCCATTTACATCGCCGTATATTACAATCGTATATGTTTTTTCTTCACGTGGTGTTTTAATTTTTATTTTGTCACCACTAGCAATAATACCGTTTTTCTTTTCTTGATTATCTTTATTAGTATAAATTACTGTAGCTTTATTTTCTTTATCAGTAATACTTTTAATTATTTTAGAAGCATCGGTATTTAATTCATAACCATAGATATATGTACCATCATTATTAATATTTAATACTCTAAGTATTTCACTAATATCTAATGCTGGAGTTTCATTAGTTACTTCTTTTGCTTTTTTACTGATATTTATTTTATAAATACGTTTGTCACCATTACCAGCAGTTACGGTAATATCAATTGTTTGTTTATCATTAGGAATTGAAACACTACCTACTCCTTCAATTGTGGCTGCTTTATTTACTTTGGTAGCAGCAATTTCAACTGATTGTGTATCAGCATCTACAACAACATCGAATGAAGTATTAGTAGTGGCCTCTTTAAACAAATAAGCACCGTTAACTGCTAAAGATGATAAATAGTTATTAGGGTTAGCACTACTTGGTAAAGTGGTTTTATCAGGCATATTTTTATATACCGGAATAGAAAATATAAAACTTTTATCAATAGCATTCTTATTGTTATAACCATTATATGTTTTAATAGCTTCATTTGCTGGAGCTTCAATATTTTGCATATATTGATGTCTTCCAGGTCTTGGAACTATTAAATCCCATTTTTGTAAATATAATGTGTCCTGTCCAACACTTATATAATCTTTTGCTATAAATCTAGCGCCGCCAATAATCGCTTTATATTGGCTATCCCATCCTTGTTCTTTGGCATAATTTAATCCGTTAGCAATTATTTTATCTCTTTCCCCAGTTGCTTTTATATTATAGAAATTGTAGTAGCCTTCAAAACCAGATACGGTTCCTGAGACAATGGTACTACCACTAGCCCCTACTTCTTGAATTACACGCGATACTAAAAGATAAGGGCTAACATTAAATTCTGTTGCGGCATCCATAAACGCATCAACGTAAGTCTTAGTTTCTTCTTTATCGGCATAGCCAGTCATAAAGGTATTTTTTAACATTGTTTCGACACCATCACGAGTTTGATAACTCTTATTATATGATAACGTTTCAAACATAAATATTTGTTTTTCACTTAAAAAGTTTCTTGGATCCATATAATAAGCAATAACATTCTTTCTTGGAGCATACCAAGCACTACCGCCACCATCAAAGTTATTATTAAAAATATCTGTTAAATAGTTATATGACCAACTATCAGTTGATTTATAACCATCAATATATCTTCCAGTATCTTCAATTAAACTCCATCCTTTGGAATAGCCATCATATTCAAAAGTAACCATTTCATTAAAATCTAAATCTGAATTAAATACTTTAAATTGCCAATTTGGATGACTATTATGTAAACTTATCAAAGAAGGAATATAACTATCGGGAAAACCTAATTCCTTTAAGTATGCTGTATAGTCTTTATAATCATCTGGATTAATTGTTTCTTCTTTTACAGTCTTAATGATAGCAAACTCACTACATACATATCCAACAGAACTTCCATATTTAGCTTTATACCATTTATTATCACAGCCATTACCACTCTGAGTAGTATCATCAATAAATTCAAGCTCAGCTCCATAATTAAATTCTCTTATTATATTATTGGCATATATAGTAGCACTACTTCTAAATCTAACACTATCGCCAGTAATAACGACAATTTTACTATCAGCAGATACATTAAATGTTAAAAATAAACATGAAATAATTGCAATAACAAAATATGACATTTTTTTCATTTAATACACCTACCTTCATATATTAACATTATAACATTAATATGTTCATTTGTAAGTATATTAAATACTACTTTACACAAATTATTTTAATATGTGTAATGATATTATTATCACAAAGTTAACTAAAAAAAATTAATAACTTTACGTAAAGCAAAAAGAAAACTGCA
>CADAMI010000027.1 GCA_902788975.1 uncultured Erysipelotrichaceae bacterium
TTAATATTTAGTAAATTTAATATATAATCATTATATGACATGTAATCACGACCTTTCAGTGTTTTATTGTTCAATTACATTGTAGCATGATTACATGTCTTTTTAATTAATAAAAATAGTATTAGTGATTTTTATTCACCAACACTATTTATAATACAACCACTCTATCTTGAGGCAAAGTGTCTTTTTCTTTAATTATAGGAGGTATATCGTGAGAATAGGAATAGATTTAGATGATACAATTTTTTGTACAACAGAGCAATATAAAAAATATCAAACCGATTATTTGTTGAAACAAAATATTAGTGTTGATGAACTCTGGAGTAACAGAGAATATAGAGTAGATTTTATAAAGAGTAATATTGAAACTATTTTTTCAGATGTTAGGTTAAAAGAAGATTGTTTAAAAATTATAAATAAATTAAAAAATGACGGAAATGAAATATATATTATTACTGCTAGAAATAATGATTATTGTGACCATATGTATGCATTCACAAAAAGGAGTATTGATAGATTTAATATTCCATATACAAAATTAGTTTTAACTGAAAAGTTTAAGTTAAAGTCATGCATAGAAAACAATATAAATTTGATGATTGATGATAGTAAATACATTTATGATGAATTAAATGATAAGATTAAAACAATTCTGTTTGATGATAAAAGAAAATATCTTGACCAAAAAGATAGAGTTTCAAGTTGGAATGAGATTTATGATTTATTAGGGGGTAAAGTATGAATACAATAGTTTTTGATGTTGATGGAACAATTTGTCCAATAAAAAAAGATAATGAAGATTATGGTGATTTATTACCTAATGCTGATATGATAAACAAAATAAGAGAGTTAAAACAAGATGGATATAGAATAGTTTTTTTTACAGCTCGTAATATGAGAACATATAATGGAGATATTGACAAGATACTAAAATACACTAAACCTGTGTTGGAAGCTTGGCTACAAAAATGGGAAATACCTTATGATGAACTTATATTCGGCAAACCTTACCCTGGCAAAGAAGGTTTTTATGTTGATGATAAAACTTTAAGACCAAATGAATTGTTGTCCATGAATAAAGACGATATCAGTTTATTTTTAAAAGGTAGTGATAAAAATGAAGTATGATTTACATATACATACAACTTGTTCAGATGGTAAATACTCAAAGTTGGAATTATTAAAATATTTTAATGATAACGATTTTAGGTATATTGCATTTGCAGATCATAATTATATTGAATTAAAAAGTGATGAAGAAATAAATAATGAATATTTGATACAATATAATGAAAAACAACTTGTTGATATGATAAATGCTATTGAGTTTGATGTGCTTGAAAATAGATACTTACATATTCTAGGTTATGATATAAAAGAAAAAGAGAAAATACATAAACTTATGGAATATAGTAAGCAAGCAAATACAGAAATAACTAAAAAAATTATAGATAACATTAAAAGTGTATATGGTATAGAGGTCAGTATTAATGATTTAATAAACAATTCAGTAGATGGAAATATAAGCAAAAGGGATATAACAAAATGGATGATTAAAAAAGGTTATGCAAAAGATTATATAGAAGCAGGTCTTTTATATACAAGTAAGGAATCACCATGTTATGAAAAAAAATATTCGCCAACAATTGATGAGGTAATAAACATTATATATGAGTGTGGTGGATATTCAGTAATGGCTCATCCTTTTTCGCTAAAACTAGATGAAAATGAAACAAAAAAATATATTTATAAGTTAGTAGAAAAAGGTTTAATGGGAATAGAAATAAATAATTTAGATAACACAACACCTAATCAGATAGAATTTTTAAAAAAAATTGCCACTGATTTATCTTTGTTGCAAACAAGTGGTAGTGATTTTCATAATGAAACAACTACAGCAAAGATTGGATTAGATAATTGTGATAGTGATGAGTTTATAAGAATATTAAGGAGGTAACAATGTGAAACATAGTAATAAACAATTAGTTATTTTGATGGCAGGTAAAGGAACAAGATTGTTTCCTTTGACATTAGGGTTTCCAAAGTGTTTATTAAGTATTAAACAAAAACCTGCTATTTATAACATGCTAATACCTTTAATAAATGAAGGTTTGAAAGATATTATATTTGTTGTTAATCAAGAAAATTTGAATCTTTTAAAAGATTTTATGAATAACTCTTTTTCTAATTTAGAGTTAAATATAAAGTATGTAATTCAAACTGATTTTTCAGGACCAGGTAATGCGCTTTCGTTAGTTGCTAAACACTTAAATCATAAAAAATCTGTATTACTACTACTTGGTGATACATTATGTAGTTATCCTAATAATTTTGAGAATAGTTGGATTGGCATTACTCCTGTGAGCAATAATGAAAAAAAGAATTATTGTATGATAACATCAAAAGATGGCTTAATAAGTGATATAATTGACAAACCAAAACATAATGTAGAAACTAATGATGCTGCTATAGGTTTATATTATTTTAAAAATGCTGAATTATTATCATCCGTATTAGAAGATAAAATTGATAAAATATATGGAGAATACCAATTGTCATCATATTTTAATAAATATAGAGAAAAAGATAAGTTATATATAGAAAAAATTGATAATTGGGAAGATATAGGAACTTTAGATGGTTATTTAAAAACAAATAAAAATAATTTTAATTGTAGGTTTTTCAATAAATTAGATTTAGATGAATATAGCGTGTTACACAAGAAAAGTAAATATGAAAAAGTAACATCTGAAATAAATTGGTTTAAAGAAACGCAAGATACAGATTTTGAAAAAATGAGTCCAAAGTTTTATGAAAGTGAAAAAACAAATGATGAATATGGTATTGAGTATTATGACTATTTAACTTTATCTGAATATTTTACATTTTATCCTTTATCACCATACAGTAGAACATATATTTTTAGTAGTTTAATTGATAAAATGATAAAGTTGTATAAGAATAATAAGATAAGTAATAAGTCATTTGAAGATTTATTAAAACAAATATTATGGGATAAAACACTAAATAGAATTAATGAATGGGAAAGAAAAGATTTAATAAGTATAGAAAAAATACAAATTAATGACAAAAGTTATTTAGGAGTTTTTCAGGTTTTAGAAAAACTTAAAGATGCAATAATGAAATTATCCAATGAATGTGATACTTATATAAGTATCATACATGGAGATCCTGCATTTTCTAATATTTTATTTTCACCAAGAAATATGATTTATAAGTTCATAGATCCAAGAGGTAACTTTGGAATAGATACTATATACGGTGATTATAGATATGATATAGCAAAACTTCGCCATTGTTACCATGGTAGATATGATGAAATTACAAATAACTTATTTGAGATAGAAGAAAATGAAGGCAAAATTAATATAAAGTTCTATAAAAACAATGAATACATTGATTTTGATGAAATATTAGAGAAAAAAGATGTTAATATTGATGATATAGAATTAATAGAAGGATTATTATTTATATCAATGATTCCGTTACATAATGACTATCCAGAAAGACAAATTGCATTTTTTGCAAGGGGAATACAAATATTAAATAATCAGTTAGTAAGGAGAGATTTGAATGAATAAAGTATTATTAATAATAGCTATCATAATATTTGCAATTTACTTTTTTGGATTTGTTTTTACAATACTTACTATTTATCTTGAGAAAAAATATAAAAGACAAATAAGTAAATATAAGCTCTCTAAATATAGAGATATATATGTTTTACTTCCTGCAATGAAAGAGCAAAAAATAGTAAAATCTACTATAGATTGGTTTCACAAAATCGAATATAAAGGTAACATAAAATTTGTTATAATAACAACTGAAAAGGAAGAATTAGAATATAAAACAAATAATATAAAAGATAAAACAACGAATATAGTAGTAGAAGAATACCTAAATAAACTAAATGACAAAAGATTTATACATTACCATTATCCAAAAACTAATGGTAATAAATCATCACAAATGAATTACGCAATTGAGATGATAAAAAAAGAATATAAAATAACTGATAATGATACTTATATATCAGTATTTGATTTTGATTCTCAACCTGAACTTAATACTTTTGATGTATTAAATCAAGTTGCAGAATGTAAGAATAGTCCTGATGCTATAAATCAAGTTCCTATGTGTTTTAAAAACTATGAAGAATTTTCAAAACAAAAAGGAAAAACAATGTTACTTTTATATACACTTCATCACACTATACGTTCTTGTGCAATTGAAAAAATGAAACTCTTGATTTGTTCATTAACCAAAATGAAAGTTCCTCAATATTGTATGGGTGCTTGTATGCATATAAAGCTATCAACATTGTTAGAAAATGATAAGTTTCCTATCTTTGTAGATGATCTTACTTTGGGTTATAGAATGTCAATAAAAGGATGTAGATTTGCTTATCTTCCTACATATAATTATTCTTTGATACCCAATAGATTATATGATTATATGAATAGTGCAGTTCTAATATTTAAGGGGATTTCAACTTACCTGACTGAAATAAGAAAGGCAAGAGGTAGAAACTTATATGGAAGAATAAAAATGTTTATAGCAGGAACAGGTAATATAATAGTATTTACAATCATACCATGGTTTATTATTGGATACTATTTATACTCAGTTATATCACATAATTTTAATATAGGTTTTTGGTTATTGTTATCTATTCCATATTTATGGTGTATAGCATCATATATAAATTTACACTATTATGGATTTAAAAAAGATAATAAATTTAGATCAATATTAGCGATGATTATTTCACCAATTTGGTTTTTCTTTAGACCATTTGGATTCTTAATATATATAAAAAGATTGATAGTTAGTAAAATAATGCGTAGAGAAATAAAATACAAAAAAACGGAGAGATGATAATGGAAAATAAAGAAATAGTGAAATTATGCAAAAAGCATGGATTAAGTATAACAAATATTAAAAAAGCAGATAATTCTTACAATTCGGACGTTTACATTATTTATGATAACAATACTAAGTACATTTTAAAAATAACAAAAAATGAGAAAAAACGTTTAAATGAAAAGAAGTATTATAACTATCTATATAATTATGTTCCAACATCTAAGGTTTTATATAGTGGAGTTTATAATGGAAAACAATATAATATAATTTCCTTTTTGGAAGGCAAAAATGTGTATGATGAGGAATGTAATAATTTAACAAAAGATGAAATATTTAATATTGGTAAGTTATTAGGAAAAATACATAATTGTAAAATTATAGAGAAAGACACTAATTCATGGATAATTTATTTAAAAGAATGCTTAAACAAGACATATTTAGAATTAAACGAACTATTTGGAAAAGGAGATAATGAATGTATTCATAACTTTCTCAATGAGTATATTGAAAAGAGAATAGAAAACAATTATAAAAATTGTTTGCTTCACATGGATTTTAGAGTTGGAAATGTAATCATTGATGAGAATATGAATGTAGGCATTATAGATTTAGAAAGCATGAAAAATGGTGAATATGTTTTTGATTTTGTAAAGATAAATAGAATATTTAATAAAAATAATTTTAAAACATTTTTAGAAGGTTATAAATCTGAAAAAGAAATTGAAACTGATTTTTCAGATAAATTAAAGTTTTATAGTTTTTTTGATTCATATACATCATTATATTGGTGTTATACAAACGCACAAGTAGATAGTGATTTTTATAAGTTAAACTATAAAATTGTAATCGATTTTTTGGGGGAAATAAAAGATGGAAAGTGGATTATTTAACAATATAATTAAGGTTGATAATTATGTAATAAAAATTTCAAAAAGAGATAGCGAAATATCTAATCAAGTTATGGATGAAATGAATTCTGGTACACCTGAAGAATATGCGGCACACATAAATAATATTGGAATAAAAACAGCGAAAATACAATCTTCGTTTATGTGTGATGATTATGACATACTAGTTCAAGAGTATATAGATGGAGTAACCATTCAACAATTATTAAATAATGAAAATGTCTCTACTGATATAAAAGTAAGTGTTTTTGAAAAGTTTATATATTTATATAAACTATCTGAAAAAGATAGCAATTTATGTTTAGATTGGAATATGAAAAACTTTATATTAAATAACGATGAAATATACTATGTTGATTTAACACCATGTTTATATAAAGATAAAATTATGAATTCAAAATCAGATAATTTATCTCAATATAGAGAAAGCTATTTGAATAAAAATATTCAAGTAGCCGGAATACTGGGATATGCTGTTATGTCATTTGTAAAATATAAGTCAAAAGAAGAAGTGCAAATCATTTATAATAAATTTTTGGACATTCTGAAGGAAAAAATTGATTTTGATTTGACTAAATGTACTAAAGATTTTAATCATGTTTATTTTTATAAGATATATCAAGTACAAGAATATCTTAGCTCCAATATTACTTATGAGGAAATGATAAATAATATTAGTAATTATTCAATGGAAAAAATATCAAAGTATCCAGAAATAAAAACAAACTTTATAAGAACTAGAAAATAGTGGTGATATATAATGAAAATTGTAAGAAAAAATGAATTTGATATATCAAAAAGCAAACTGGATATAGATAAATTAAGCACATATAGTGCAGAACAGATAAGAGAATCTATACCTTTACTAGATAAAATAATGGAAGAAAATGCAGTAAGCACATTTGATTTAATCACTCTTTTAAGAGAAAAGTATAATGGCTCACTAAATGATGCTTATCATAATGTATCCATAGATGGATTTGTTAATTCAAAATTTAATTGTGTATTTTTATCAAGAATTTTAAAGGACGAATTACAAAAACTTGGAATAAACGCATACTATTTATCGCATCAAGCCCGATTATATGCTTTAGATTCTGGCGATAAAAAGATTAAGGAAGCTCACGTTTCTTTAATATATCCTGCTCTTTGTAAAGATAGAATTATATATACTATATATGATCCTGGATTAAAAATACCTATACCTATTACTTTCTTTGCTAAAGAAGAATACAAGCAAGAATTAGACAATAATTTAAGTATAGGTATTGAATATGAGCCGTCTAATTTGGAATATCCAAATGCAATAAAAATGTACGGAATAAGTCCATACTCATATACTGATTTTCCTCATTTGATATATCAAAGATTTAATCCTGATTATTTAATTGATAACCTTGGTGAAATGTTATATCCTATGAGTCTAAAATTATTAACAGGATACAAAGCAACAATATTTAGTAAAGATTATAATAAAAGAGCTTATATTAAATTAGATCATATTGATAATAGTATAGAATATTGTGACTATGAAAAAGGAATAGTAAAATCATTAGATTATAAAGATATAATGAGAGTTGGTAGAAATTACCTCATTAGTGAATTATCTGGTATTTGTGAGAAACTAAGAATTGATGTTAATGAAATAGTAGATGACATAATATTTATGGTTGATGTAAATGATTCATACATGAAAGAAATTATGGATGAAGATGTTTTAAACGAATATAAAAAAAATAGAAAAAGATAAATTATAACATTGACGTATTAATTAAAATAATTATACTATATTTTAAACTTTTTAAGGGGGAAAATTAAATTATGAATTCAGCTGTGTTTTCTTGTAATGATGTTGCTATTAAAATTAATTCAGACAAAGAAGATATCATAAAGTTTTTAGTTGAAATGTTTGGGAACTATTATGAAATAAATAACAATTGCTTACCGACTATTACTATAAATTATAAGTTAGGAATAGCTAATGATTTTCAATTTATAGATAAAGAGCGTAATGATAATTCCTATAATTATGTAAATGGCAATGAAAAAGAAATAAATATAAATATACCATATTATGATGAATCTAAACAGTCATTTATCAAGAGAATGTTTACTACTTCATTTATAAAAGCATTTCAAAAGAAAGGTTATATGATTATGCATGGTGCATGCGCTTTTAAAGATAACGATGGAATTATTATCACAGGAGCAGCGGGAAGTGGCAAAACCACTTTGCTTCAAAAATTACTAAATGATGGTTATGGCTATGTTGCTAACGATAGATTGGCTTTAAAGGAAGAAGAAAATGGAATAATTGTTTGTGGAATACCATTTTCTATGGGAATAAGAAAAGATGATATACAAAAGGAATTTAACGATTGTTCATCATACTATATAAAAGAAATAGATAAGAAATTTATAGAAAACAAGGATGTTCCAAAATATTTCGGAGTAGAAATGAAATCTAAGATACTATTATCCACAATAATATTTTGTGGTTATGATATGAATATAGATGGTTTAAGAGTAGATCAAGTAAATGATATTAATAAAACAATTAATCCAAACATCATGTTCGATGATGCAATTCCTAATACCAAATATTATTTACATTTAATATTTGGAAGTTATAAAAATAAGTGTGATTTATCCAAAGTAAAAGGTGTTAAAGTTATACAAGGTTTAAATAGTGAAAGCGAAACTTTAAATCAGATTGAAAATATTAGAATCAGAAAGAGAGGTAATTAAAATGGCAGAACCAACAGATATAACATTTAAAATATGTAATGTAAGAGTAAATTGTAGAGCAGTTGCAATTATACTAAATGAAGGGAATATATTATTCCAAAAAAGAGAAACAGATCCCGTTTGGGCATTACCTGGAGGAAAAATTGCAGTTTTAGAAAAAGGCAAAGACACTATTAATAGAGAATTAAATGAAGAAATAGGAGAACCTGTTGAAGTTTCAAATTTATATAATGTCGAAGAAAACTTTTTTGAATATAAAGGAGAACAATTTCATGAATACATGTTCCTTTATATAGCAAAATTAAAAGAAAATAGTGATTTAAAATATGAAAAGTTCTTTGATGGCGTTGAAAAACAAAAACATCTAAAATTTGCATGGTTTAATAAAGAAGAATTGGATGAGTATGATATAGTTCCTTTAGAAGTTAAAGATACTTTAAAAGAAATAATTGATACATATGAACAAGATGTGGTAAAATCAAAAATAAGGAGATGATTTTCTTGAAAGAAAAAGATATTAATGTGAAAATTCAAGATGTTTTACTTAATGTTAGAGCAGTAGCGATTATAGTTCATGATAATAAAGTTTTATTTCAAAAAAGAAAACAAGATAAGTTTTGGGCATTGCCTGGAGGAAAAATCAGAGTAGGCGAAAAATCAGAAGATACTATTAAAAGGGAATTGAAAGAAGAATTAGAACTTAATAGTTTTAATGTAGAAAGATGTAATAGTATTTCTGAATATTTCTTTACATTTGACAATACATTGATTCATCAATATATATTTAGTTATGTAGTATCAGTTGATAATGATGAATGGATTTTAAAAGAAAAAAGTGAATTTGAAGGAAAGGAAAAGAATGAAAATTTAGTTTTTGAATGGTTTGATATTAACTCACTAGAAAATGCACCAATAAAACCGGATTTTCTAAAGACACAAATTGACGACATAAAAAACGAAAGAATTATGTTTACAAGTTATACTGAAGAATAAGAGAAAACCAAACATTAAAAGAAATTATAAATGAATTAATTCCTAATGAATAATGAAATAAGGAAATATAGTGTTCCTTATTTTATTTTGTGACCTTTTGTGTTATGATATAATTGTTGATATTATCTTGTATTATTTAGTCCAGAAAATAAGATTTGTGACTTTCATTCGTTCCATATCAAAAAGTATCAATTTAACCATAACATTATAAGACGTTGGGGACGAATTAAGGGACTAATAAATGGCTGACAGTTATCTTTTAAAACATTATTAAAAAGTCATAAGAAAGGAGAAGAACTATGTTTAAATTACACGCACCATACGAACCTGCCGGGGATCAACCAAAAGCTATTGAAGAACTTACACAAGGTGTTAAAGAAGGTAAGAAACATCAAGTACTTTTAGGAGCAACAGGAACTGGTAAAACTTTTACTATTGCTAATGTCATTAAAGAAGTTGATAAACCTACTTTAATCCTTGCTCATAATAAAACATTAGCTGGACAATTATATAGTGAATTTAAAGAACTATTTCCGGATAATAGAGTCGAGTATTTTGTATCTTACTATGACTATTATCAACCGGAAGCATATGTTCCTAGTACTGATACATATATTGAGAAAGATGCGAAGATTAATGATGAGATAGATGAACTTAGACATAAGGCTACTTCTAGTTTATTATCAAGAAGAGATGTTATAGTAGTTGCATCAGTATCATGTATATATGGTATAGGGGAAGTAGAAGAATATAAAAATAAGATGCTTACCTTAACAAAAGGAGATATAATTGAAAGAAACAAAGTGCTAGAAAAATTAGTAGAGATGCTTTATGAAAGAAGTCAATTTGATTTGTCGAGAGGAACTTTCAGAGTTAGAGGAGATACCATTGAATTAATTCCGGCTTATGAGCGACAAAATGGAATAATGATTGAATTTTTTGGTGATGAAGTTGATCGTATTTGCGAGTTTGATGTAGTTACAGGTGCTGTTATTAAAGAAAAAAAGAGCGTATCGATATTTCCAGCTAGTCACTTTGTTACGAGCGATGATAAACTTAAGGAAGCTGTGAGAAGAATTGAAGCAGAACTAGAAGAAAGAAGAAAATACTTTTTAGATAATAATAAATTAATTGAGGAACAAAGAATCAGAGAAAGAGTTAATTATGACTGTGAGATGCTACTGGAAACAGGCTTTTGCCGTGGAGTAGAGAACTATTCAAGACATTTAGCTTTACGTGGAGAAGGAGAAACACCAACAACATTAATTGATTTCTTTCCAAAGGATTTTCTTTTAGTGGTCGATGAATCGCATGTAACACTTCCGCAAGTAAGAGGAATGTATAATGGTGATAGAGCTAGAAAACAAAATTTGGTCGATTATGGTTTTAGATTACCAAGTGCACTTGATAATAGACCATTAAAATTTGATGAATTTGAAAAGAAAATAAATCAAGCTATTTATGTCAGTGCAACACCAGGAGACTATGAACTTGATCTAGTGAATAATCATTATGTGGAACAAATTATTAGACCTACAGGACTTTTGGATCCACTTGTTGAAGTAAGAAGTAGTAAAAATCAAATAGATGATTTAGTTAAAGAAATAGAAATAAGAAAAGAGAAAAATGAAAGAGTATTAATTACAACACTGACTATTAAGATGGCTGAAGAACTTACTAACTATTTAAAAAATATCGATATGAAGGTAGCTTATTTACATAGTGAGATTAAGACTCTTCAGAGAATGAAAATAATTCGCGATTTAAGACTTGGAGTATATGATGTAGTAGTTGGGATAAATCTACTTCGTGAGGGTATCGATATTCCGGAAGTATCATTAATTGCCATAATGGATGCCGATAAGCAGGGATTCTTAAGAAGTGATCGTAGTTTGATTCAGACAATTGGTAGATGTGCACGTAACGCCAATGGTAAAGTAATAATGTATGCGGATACTATTAGTGATAGTATGAAAATCGCTATAGATGAAACAGCTAGAAGAAGAAGTATTCAGGAAGAGTATAATAAAGAACATAGTATAATACCAAAGACAATTATTAAAGAAATAAGAGATCTTATTAGTAATGAAGATGAAGCTAGTAAGAAGGAAGATAAAGAAAAATTAAGTAAAAAAGATAAACTTGATTTAATAGAAAAATTAACTAAAGAAATGAATACCGCAGCAAGAGAACTTAATTTTGAAAGAGCTATGGAACTTAGAGATATTATATTTGAACTAGAAAGTGAATAAAGAAAGAATAATTCTTTCTTTTTTAATATTTATTTTTAGAAATGTTAAGTAAAATACCTATTTCAATCATTGATATAAGTAGACTAGAGCCACCATATGATAAAAAAGGAAGGGTTACCCCGGTAACAGGGATTAGGCCTACGACAACCATTAAGTTTAAGATAGTTTGAAAAGCAATACTGAAAGTTATACCATATGATAAATATTTAGGAAACTTGTCTTCTTGATTAAGAGATATTTTTAATCCGCGATAGATAATAATTATGAATAGTGAGGCAACGATCAATACACCAGCGAAACCTAATTCTTCACTGATAATGGAAAAGATAAAGTCGGTTTGTGGTTCTGGTAAGTAAAAATGCTTTTGAATTGAATTACCGAGTCCCATTCCTAAAAGTCCTCCAGGACCAATGGCATATAAGGATTGAATTATTTGAAAACCGCTACCCAAGGGGTCTAACCAAGGATTTAGAAAAGAAGTAATTCTAGCCATTCGATAAGGTGCAATGATAACTAAAACAACGATTCCTATTATTCCTAATATGCCGATTTTGATAAAGAAACTCATATTGACACCCGATATAAATAATAAAGAAACAATCGACATAACAATAATAACACCAGTACCAAAATCAGGCTGTAACATAATCAATCCAAAAATTAAGATAACAACTAGGAGTATTGGTAAAACAGAAGTTTTAATATCTTTAATTTTATTATTAGATAAATATTTACTAGTAAAAATAATTAAACCTAGTTTAGCAAATTCACTTGGTTGAATACCTAATGGTCCAATACCAAACCAACTACGTGATCCATTTCTAATCGTGCCAATACCAGGTATTAGGACTAATACTAAAAGAATAATGCATACAAATAATATTTTATTACTATGTTTTTTATATAAATAAAAGGGTATTTTAGAAATAAAATATATTAAAAAATATCCCATTATTAAAAAGATTCCTTGACTTTTTAAATATTTATATTGATCATTAAATTTATATGCTGACCATACATTAGATGAGGAATAAATCATTAATAAACCAAATAAAGATAAAATAATAACTGATATTAGTAATAATTTATCATTTTTTTTCATGAATATCACTTATTAAATTATATTAATTATTATAATAAAAAATACGAATAATTATTGTCTAAACAAATAAATTTTGATATAATTTATTTATAGTAAGATATTGGGTGATTAGATTATATGAAAGATAAAGTTAAATTTTTAATAATTGCAATAGCAGTAATGGTTGTAGTTATTATGGCTGGTACTTTTGCTTGGTTAAGTTATCAAAGTAATAAGACAGCAATGGTATTAACAATTGGTGATATTAGTACTGTTCAAGTTACATTATCTCCATATCAGTTAGATGCTAGTATTGTTCCTAAAACGACATTTTCTGACAGTAGTAATAAGTTTATAAATATTAGTGTCGATAACAATTCAGATTTTAGTCGTCAGGTAAAATTATTTTTTGTTATAAACGATATTGATGAGAGTCTTATTAGCGAAGATTTTAGATATACGATAATGAGAAAGACTACTGCAAATGGTACATATGAGCCCTATGAAGACGGCAATTTTTCTGGTGTAGATGACGCAGAATATGAGATACTAGATGAAACAATCCCGGCAAATTCAGAATATGAGTATAAAGTATATGTTTGGCTATATGGAGCAGAAAATCTAAACGAAGCGGGAGTTTATTTTAATGGCGAACTTAGGGCAGATATTAGCAATAAACAATATATTAGAGGTGGTACTTTTAATGTTGACTATAAGGCTTTTAATAGTAACATTACACGCAATCAAGTTGAAAAAATAGCATTTCAAATACCAAAACCTACTGATATTACATCTGAAAATTATCCTATAGATATATCGCGAGATTTTGATAATAGCGTTATTGCGTATTTTAAAGATTCTAATCATAATGGGAAATATGAAATGTATATTGCAGCTAATGGAATTATGGTGGCGCCTTCTTCGATGGCATATTTCTTTGCAAATTACAATAATAGTGTAATAGATAATATCCATTATTTGGATATGAGTGAAGTTACGGATATGACTGCTATGTTCGCTGGTTCTGCTATAGCCGCATTAGATTTACGTAGTTTTAATACATCCAATGTAACGACAATGGACAATTTATTTGCTGGATGCTCTTATTTGGCGTCATTGAACTTAGGTAGTTTTGAAACATTTAATGTTACTAGTATGAATAGTATGTTCAGTAATTGTTATAGCTTAACGAATCTTGATATAAGCAATTTTTATACATTTAATGTAACTGATTTTAGTTATATGTTTGAAGGTTGTTATGGTTTAACATCACTAGATTTATCTAATTTTTATACACAAAAGGCAAATAATATGATTGAAATGTTTTCCTATTGTAGTAATCTTAGTACCATTTATGTTTCTGATAGGTGGATTATTAATGCAACATCATCGCAAACTCAAAATATGTTTGGTAATTGCACTAGTCTTCCGAATTATGATTCGTCAGTTGTTAATAAAACTAAAGCCCATTATAATACAGGGGGATATTTAACATATAAACCTGCTAGTTATTAATTGTATATTAAAAAGCAGTTTAATAGAAAAATTGTAAATACACTTCAAAAAAAGAGGTGTATTTTTGTTGTATACAATATATAGATTTTCATCAGCTATGATTCTAGGATAGTTAAGTAGTAATAATTATTTATAAAATAGATTAAAATAAAAAGAGAAAAAATTATATAAAAATAGGTTGTATTATAAATAGTGTTGGTGAATAAAAATCACTAATACTATTTTTATTAATTAAAAGGACATGTAATCATGCTACAATGTAATTGAACAATAAAACACTGAAAGGTCGTGATTACATGTCATATAATGATTATATATTAAATTTACTAAATATTAA
>CADAMI010000028.1 GCA_902788975.1 uncultured Erysipelotrichaceae bacterium
ACAAATCCTACATAGCTTGCTTCAACAGCACCATTTGTTATAAGATGCTTTAGATATAATGGTCTATTGTTGAAAGCTGACATGGCTGCAGCTGGTGTTAAATATTGAGTTATACCATTAGGTATAGCTTGACCTATGGTTACTTTAGTTCCTGTGTTATTAACGTTATTAACTGTATATACATATGGCGAATTATCAGTACATTCACCTCCAAGAGATATATTGAAGGTTTGATTTTGAGTAGCACTATCTGTTTCAGCGGCATCTAACCAAACATATAAGTAATATGTATCGCTATCTGATGTTGGATATTCACTTCCTCTAAATAGATATACTTTACCATTATCTGTTACTCCATTAAATGTTCCTTGTGATACGACATTACTTGTACAATCATTAGCTTGTCGTGTTAAGGCATATTTAAAGTTTTGACTATTAGATAAACCTGTTCCAATATTATTTACTTTTAAATATAAATCCATATAGACACTACCAGATCTACTGTTAGTTACATTGGTAGTAATTGTTCTTTGAAATGCATAATTTGGATTAGTACAACTAGTTGGGGCTAATGTTTTTTGTTGACTGGTAATACTTCCTCCACCATCAGCTCCACATGAGAATCCTGATGATACGGTAAATGTTACATTAGTTTGGTCATTTGCACCTGTTGTCCATGACCAATAAGCATATGTTGCCCCAACTATAACAATGGCTATAAGAACTACAGCAACTATGGTAATTATTAATTTATTTTTATCTTTCATATTTTATTTCCTCCTATATTATTGTGTACGGCTATCTACCTGAATAACTGGCATTAGCTTCAATTAATTGATTTGTAACTAATGCACTATCTAGCCATAAATAAATGTTATATGTCGTTGGTGATGTCGTTAATGGTGTACCATCTATTATTTCTATTGGGCTAGTACTATTAACTGTACCTTTAAATGGGGCTTGTGACAAATCTTCTGCACTACAAGTACCAACACATGCCGCATATTTTAAAGCACCTGATGATATCAAAGCAGCTGTTGCCGAATTTGTATTTAATAATATTGTTAAATCTCCTGGAGCTGAACCAGTTGCTTTACTAGCAGTAACTGCTAAATGGCCACCACCTGAAGTAACTTGAGTAGCAGTTGGATTGGTTAATATTGGCACAGCATTAACAGCGGTACCTTTCTCATATGCGACTGAAAAGTTCATTGAACCTAGTAAATAGTTACCATTAGTTATTGTGGCATTATATGTTAACCAAGCATATGTTGCTCCAGCAATAAGCGCTGCAAAAGCCACGACTCCAATAATTGTTCCAATTAATTTTTTCTTATCCATATATTCCTACCTTTCTAGTTATTAAATATTATACTTAATACTCTATCTAATCTAATAAAATTATAGCAGATATAAGGGAGATACGCAATTAAATTGAGTATATTTTTTAAAAATTTAAAAAAATTACATTTTATAAAATTTTTAAAGATTTTAGAGATTGAAAAAGTTGTCGTTTTATCGACAACTTTATTTTTTATCGGTTGAACCAAAGCCACCTAGTCTTACTCCATCAGCGTTATCATCATCGGTAATAAGATATTTTGCAAATACTCCTTGACCGATAGCTTCACCTTTTTTTATTGTAATATCTTCATCTTTTATGTTATAGAAAGCAAACATTATATGTCCATCATTATCGGGATTTCCATAATAATCTTTATCGATTACGCCAACTGAATTGGCTAGTACTAATCCTTTCTTTTTAGGGTTAGAACTACGATTATATAAATATAATACCTCATCATCTAGCATATAAGCTTTAATACCAGTAGGAATTAGAGTTGGTAAATTATTCTTTTTAAAACTGGGAATAGTTATATCTTCGGCGGCTTCAAAATCATAGCCAGCGGCACTTTTTGTTTTTCTAATTGGAATATTTATATCTTTATTTTCCCAACCTTTAGCTATTTCAAATCCTCTTTGTTTCATTGTTACTCCTTCTAGTCACAAAATAATACTATTTCATTCTTTTTCAAAGATTTTTTAACATCAATTACTCTTTGATTTGATGAACCTCTCCATTTTAATCTAAAATCATGTAATTCATCTTTATATTGTCCATCTACCAAGACATCAATATAATTTAAGACTTCTTTATCTTTTAAATCTTTATCAAACAAGAATCCACTCCATATCCATAATGTTTTATCTGGATATTTTTCTTTAAAGGCTTTAGCTAATTTGGTGGTTCCTTCAATATTTTTGGGATGCATTGGTTCTCCACCTAAGATGGATAAACCAGCAATATGGGAACTATTACATAACTCAAGAACTTTATTAATTACCTCTTCAGTAAATTCTTCACCACCATCAAAGGGCCAAGTTTCTGAATTGAAACAATTTTTACAATGAAAGGCACAGCCTTGCATGAAGATTGAAACTCTTATTCCAGGGCCATTTGATATATCCATCTTCCTTATTTTATTGTATCTCATTTTTAGCAAGCATCCTCATTATCGATGTGGATTACTCTTTCTTTAATTTCCTGTGTTCTACCTTTATTCCAGAAATTTGTTCCAATGTAACCGCAAGTACGTCTAGCTACATTTAATTTATCGTGATCTCGATTACCACATTCTGGGCAATACCATTCTAGATTATCATCTAGAAGTATTTCGCCAGTATAACCACATGCTTGACAATAATCAGATTTAGTATTTAATTCAGCATACATTATATTATCATAGATAAATCTAATTACTTCCATAACAACATCTAAGTTATTAGATAAGTTTGGTGTTTCAATATAACTAATTGCACCACCTGGTGATAATTTTTGAAACTCACTTTCTAAACTCAATTTAGTGAAAGCATCAATTTTTTCAAATACAGGAACATGATAACTATTCGTAATATAATCTCTATCAGTAATTCCTTTAATGACACCAAATCTTTCTTTTAAACATTTAGCAAATTTATATGTTGTAGATTCAATTGGTGTTCCATATACGGAATAATCAATATTTTCGGCTTCTTTCCATTCTTTACATTTATCATTCATTTTTTGCATAATTTGAAGGCCAAATTCTTTGCCTTTACCATTATCGGTATGACTATGTCCGGTCATATATTTAACAGCTTCATAAAGTCCAGCATAACCTAAAGATATAGTTGAATATCCACCATGTAATAAGTCATGAATAGATTCACCTTTATCGAGTCTAGCTAAAGCTCCATGTTGCCATAATATTGGAGCAACATCTGAAGTAGCTTTACTTAATCTTTTATGTCTTATTTGAAGAGCTCTATGACATAGTTCTAGTCTTTCTTCAAAGATTTCCCAGAAAGTATCCATATCTTTATCACTAGATAAAGCTACATCAGGCAAATTTATGGTAACAACACCTTGGTTAAATCTTCCGTAATATTTTCCCTTTCCTTCGACATAATTCTTAGCTTTAGCAATATTACCTAATTTCATTGTTCTATCAGGAGTTAAGAATGAACGACATCCCATACATGGATAACATTCTCCATCTCCATTACCATTAATTTTTAATTCTTTCATAACTTTCTCTGAAATATAATCAGGAACCATTCTCTTAGCAGTACATTCTGCTGCTAATTTAGTTAAATAGAAGTATTTTCCCTTTTCATTAATATTATCTTCTTCAAGAACATAAAGTAGTTTTGGAAATGCTGGAGTAATATAAACTCCTTTTTCATTCTTCATACCTTGAATTCTTTGTTTTAATACTTCTTCAATAATCATCGCAAGTTCTTCTTTATATTCATCAGTTTCATTTAAATACATATTGACACTTAAGAATGGCGCTTGACCATTAGTAGTAGTCATTGAATTTATTTGATATTGGAAAGTTTGAACTCCATCAGTAATCTCTTTCTTAATATCTTCTTTTGCATACTTCTCGCAATCTTCTTTTTTAAATTTACGTTTCTTATATTTATTCAAATACCAATTATAACTATCTCTAACAAACGGTGCTAAATGAGTTAAAGTAATGGTTGCTCCACCATATTGACTACTAGATACAGCTGTTATAATTTGCGTAGCAATAGTCATTGCTGTTAAAAATTTATGTGGTTTTTCAATCATTACCCCATTGATATTAGTACCATTTTGAAGCATATCTTCTAGATTGATTAAATCACAGTTATGTAATGCATTTTGGGCAAAATAATCAGCATCATGAAAATGAATTATACCTTCATCATGAGCTCTTACAACATCTTCTGGTAATAAGAATCTTCTTGTTATATCTGTACTTGTAATACCAGCTAAATAATCTCTTTGAGTAGTTACTACTCTCGCATTCTTATTACTATTTTCAGTATTCCAATATTCAGATTCTCCATCGATTAATTCTTTAATAGATTGGTCAGTCGTATTACTTCTTCTAACTAATTCTCTCGTATATCTATAAGTAATATACTTTTTAGCTAGTTCATATTTACCTATAGCCATTAATTTCATTTCGATGATATCTTGAATATCTTCAACTAAAATTCTTTTCTTTCCTAACCTTTCAATATATTTAATAATGTTTTTGATTTGAACACTAGAAGCTTGGTCTTCTTCCTCCACTTCTTTGTTCGCTTTTAAGATAGCGTTTTCTATTTTTTCTGGACTATAATCTACCATATGTCCATCTCTTTTTATTACTTTCATTTTTCTACTCCTCCTACGCTAAAACAATTATACATTATTTTAAAAATTACTATTGTTGCAATTGCAACATTTTTAAAAATATGATAAAATTTATTTGAGGTGTAAAATGAAAGAGTTATTTGATAATATAGATGAGCCTAGTAAAATAAGGATTTTGCAAGATTTAGAAGCGATTACTAGAAGGTATGAAAAAAATAAAATTATTTTGTCAAGTACAAAAAGTTATGACATTATCTGTCTTGTTGTCTCAGGACACGTCCAAGTTGTTAAGAATGACGCAAGTGGAAATAGTACGGTAATTGAAGACTTATATGACAATGATATCTTCGGGTCTATTTCAGCGAACATTTCTAGTAATGATTATGAAATAAAGACTAAAGAAAAATCCGAAATAATTATCATCGAATTTGATAATATATTATCATTTAACAATAATTTAAATCTCTATAATACCTTTATTAAGAATCTCTTAAAAGTTCTCTATAATAAAACCCAAGAATTTAATAATCGTATTGAAATCTTAACTAATAAATCAATTCGTGATAAATTACTTGCCTACTTTCGAATAATGACTAAAAATAATAACACCAAAACAATTTATTTACCATTTAGTTATAGTGATTTAGCTGATTATCTGGCCGTAAATAGATCAGCTATGTCTAGGGAAATGAAGTCCTTAAAAGAAGAAGGATTAATCGAAGTAAAAGGAAAAAAAATTAAATTATTATATTATATTTAATATTAATAATCTTGTATTTTTATTAATTACATTATATAATGTATATAGATGAAGGAAACTTCATATATTAAAAAAGAGGAATACTTAACTTTCGCACGTTGAGTAATACCTCAAAATTTTTTTGGTATTGCCTAACTAAGCTAGTTAGGCAATTTTTCTTATATAAGTACTACTAAAAGCAGTACTATCAACAAGATTATGATAATGACAAGAAAAAATATCAAGATAATATATAGAATGTTTTTCTTACCCATAGTACCACCTCCAATCTTTAAAGGTCAGAGGCATCACCCAACTATCAAATATTCCTAAGTTTTATTATAACAAATAAGAGTTATTAATGTCAATAATAAATTCAAACAAATGTATTAACTTATTGTTAATGATTACATACAGTTAAAAAGTAACGAAATTAATCGTTACTTTTATTATGCTTTATCTACTTTGAATTTAACTTTGTAATCGTTAATATCATATTCATCTGTTAAATCAGTTGCTTCATTAAATTCTAATGCTAATGTTTCTTCTTTTATAAAATCTATAAAATCTTTAATATCTTCGGTATAAGCTTTATCAGCTTCGTAGTATACTTTTACTCTGTCAGCTATATCGAAGTTATTATTCTTTCTAATTTGTTGAATTTTACTTACTGTTTCTCTGGCTAAGCCTTCATTAATTAATTCTTTAGTTAAAGTAGTATTTAAAACGATAAAGTTATCACCTTCATAACTAGTATTAAAGCCTTCTTTTGACTCTACTCTAACTAGGGTCATACTAGGGTTAACAGTAAATTCTTGATTATCTAGTTTAATCGTTATATCTTTACCATTAATTAATGATAGCTTATCATCTGTTGATATTTTGGCAAGTTCTTCTTGGAATATTTTCATTTTAGGTCCAAGAAGTTTACCTACTTCTTTAAAGTTTGGTTTAATAATAAAGTTAATATATTCAGATAGATTATTTTCAAATCTAACATCTTTTACATTTAATTCTTCTTTAATTAAATCAACTAAATCACCAATTGTTTTTTCTTTTTTACCATCAAGGATAACTTCACTAATTGGTTGACGAACTTTTATCTTAGCTTCCTCTCTAACATTTCTACCTAAACTAATTAAATTTCTAACTAAATCCATTCTTTCTTCAATTTTTTCATCAATTAGTTTTTCATCATAAGTTGGGAAATCACTGAAATGAACAGATTCTTCGCCCGTTAAGTTACGATACATTTCTTCAGTAATATATGGAATAACCGGAGCACATAATTTTGATAAACCAACTAATACTTCATATGTAGTCATATATACAGCTTTCTTGCTGTCATCAAAAGTTGATGACCAAAAACGATCACGATTACGTCTAATATACCAATTTGATAAATCTTCAGATACAAACGAAGTTATTAAACGTACGACATTATTTAAGTCATATCGATCATATTCAAAAGTAACATTTTTTACTAGTTTATTATATTTTGATATTAACCATTTATCAATCAATAGACGATCTTTTATTTCTACATTGCATTTTTTAATATCAATATTATCGATGTTAGCATATGTTGCAAAGAATGAATAAGTGTTTCTTAATGGATTAAAGAATTTACTATGAACCTCTTTTAAGCCTTCTAAATCAAATTTAAGTGGCGTCCATACTGGTGAAACATAGAACATATACCATCTAACATTATCGGCTCCATACTGCTTGATTGTTTCAATTGGGTCGACGATATTTCCCATTGATTTACTCATTTTCTTACCTTGACCGTCTAGAACCATATCATTAACAACTACATTTTTAAAACATGATTTACCAGATATAATCGTTGAAATAACTAATAATACATAGAACCATCCTCTTGTTTGGTCTAAACCTTCAGCAATAAAATCAGCTGGAAATTGTTTTTCAAATAATTCTTTGTTTTCAAATGGATAATGAAATTGAGCATATGGCATAGATCCAGAATCAAACCATACATCTAAGACATCAAGAACACGATTCATTTTTTTATGACATTCTGAACATTCGATATGTAATTCGTCGACATAAGGACGATGTAGTTCCATTTTATGAACATCGACGTCTTCAACTATTTTTGATTGTAATTCATCTAATGAACCAATTACTTCTTTATGACCACAAGTACATTCCCAAATTGGCATTGGACATCCCCAATATCTGCTTCTAGAAATACCCCAATCAATCATATTATCAAGCCAATTAGCAAATCTTTTTTCACCAACATAATCGGGATACCAATTAATTTCTTTATTAGCTTTAATAATTTCATCTTTACAAGCAGTTGTTTTAACGTACCAAGCAGGTTTTGGATAACTAATTAAGGCTGATTTACATCTCCAACAATGTGGGTAATCGTGACTTATTTTTTCTTTCTTAAACAATTTATCATTTTCTTTTAGATATTTAATGATATCTATTTCTAACTCTTTATCGGTAACTAATCTTCCCTTCCATGGGCCTTCAGTATAACAACCATCTGGGCCTACCGGATTAACAAAAGCAATACCATTATCATTACATACACGATTATCATCGGCACCATATGCGGGAGCAATATGAACGATACCAGTACCATCATCAGCGGTAACATAGCTATCATTAAGAACTTCAAAAGCTTTCCCATCAACTTTAACAAAAGGTAATAATTGTTCATATTTCATACCTTTTAAGTCAGTACCTTTATATGTTTCTAGAACTTTAACATCTTCACCTAATACTTTTTCTACCAATGTAGAACACATTATAAATTTATAGCCCATGGATTCTACTTTTACATATTCTAAATCAGGATTAACACACAAAGCAACATTAGCCATTAGGGTCCATGGAGTAGTTGTCCATACCAAGAAATAGGCATCTTCATCCGCTTTCTTAAATGGAACAATAACTGTATTTACAGGATCTTCTTGATATCCTTGGGCTACTTCATTTTGTGATAACTCAGTTCCACATCTTGGACAGTACCATAATACTTTATTGCCATGATAAATTAAGCCCTTTTTATCCATTTCTTTTATAATCCACCATTCAGATTCAATAAATTCATTGGAACAAGTAATATATGGTTTTTCACAATCAATAAATTGTCCCATCATTCCAGTAAGTAGATTTATTTCATCAATATTGGTAGCTGTCGCTTTATTACATTCACGACAAAAATTTTCAATTCCAAATTTTTCAATATCAGCTTTTGATGAAAAGCCTAATTTTTTCTCAACATTTACTTCAATTGGTAAGCCATGAGTATCTAGACCAATCTTTCTCAAAACATGATATCCTTGCATCGTTTTATACTTCGTAAATGAATCTTTGATGGCTTTAGCTAAAACATGGTGAATACCAGGTTTAGCATTCGCATATATTGGTCCATCATAGAAAACAAAATCAGGAGCGTCTTTTCTTAACTCATTTTGGCGTTCCGTAATTTTATTAATACCACCCCATGACTTTAAAATATCAGCTTCTACTTCACTATTTTTTCTTTTGTCTAACTCTTTAAATTTCATTTTTCTTCCTCCTTACAATTAAAAAGTCCTTATTATATTTCTATAATAAGGACGAAATTATTCCGCGGTACCACCTTAATTCAACTAGTAGTTGCTCTTCATTTAATATAACGGTTATAACCGATCTAAACTAATATCATATAGATACATCAGGAGTGATCTATATTAAAACCATCATATAACTTTCCACCCGCCAGTTACTCTCTATAATTATCTTTTAATATCGTCTCCATCACTTGTTTTTAATTAACAAATCTCTTTAATTATATAAAAATGTTTATTCTTTGTCAATTAAATTAGCCTATTTTATTAAAATTTTATTAATGTAAAAATTAATAATATGATTATTAAATGTGTTAATATTTAAAAATATGTATTTATATATTACAGATATTAGTAAACTGTTGTTTGTTTTAAAGATTGACATTTCTTATTACTTTCACTATTATATTTATACACAGTTGGAGGTATCAAATGAAAGATAATAATAATTACGAAGATGTGACAAAAGAATGGTTAAATAAAGCCACTCCAAATAGTCATAAAATACTTAATAGATTGTTTTATGAGGAAAAAAAATGTTTATTATGTGGATAATAAGAAAGTAGTAATTGAATACAATACAGATGAATTAGAGACAGCAATATGGTTAGAAAAAACCTTTGGTGGTGAAATATATATGAATCCTAAAATTAATAAACCAGATAATATTAAATCAGCAGATTATTTTTTCAAAAATGAAAATTGGGATAAAAAACGTTTAACAAATGCTAGAAGCAAAAGTAGAGCTGTCGACAACGCAATTAAATCTTCCAAATTACAAGCAAATAATTTTATCCTCGACGTTACAGGATGCAAATTAAGTAACAAGTTAATTATAAATCTAGTTAAAAATATTTTTTCTAACAATAAATATGGCAGAAATTGGATTAATAAAATTATAATTGTTAGAAATAATAAGTTAATAAAAGTATTTATAAGAAAAAAATGAAGTTGCCTATCACCCAAGCGGGTAAAGACAACCTCAAATGTAATTACAATTACATTATACTTCTATTGTATGTAATTGTCAATCTTTTATGTATTAATAAAGAAAAAGAAGACTACATCATGTCTTCTAAATCCTCTAACATTTTAGTTTTACTACGATTCATTTGTCTTACTACTCTACGCAAATTACCATTCTTTATTTGTTGATATAGTAAAGTAGCTCCAATACCTAAACCAACCATATAAAGAGAATTTTTCATTTTCATATAATCATCTCCAGATATAGTTTTAACTAATTATTATTAATTATACTTCTTTTCTAATAATTCTTTAATAGTTGTTTTTCTTTGTTCTACATAATTATTATTAATTCCATATATAAACGAACTAGGATCTCCTACTAAAATTAAGGTTTGTTTAGCTCTAGTTATAGCCGTATATATTAATTTATTATAAAGCATTCTTTTAAATGATGGTGAGAATGGTATAATGACCATTTTAAATTCGCCACCTTGACTTTTATGAACACTAATCGCATATCCGTGGGTAATATTAATAAAATCTTTAGGAGTATATGTTACTCTAGTACCATCGAAATTAATGATTACTTCATTTTTTTTAGATTTAGTTTTATTAGCTGAAGTAATTGATTCAATATAACCGATATCACCATTAGAAATAAAATTATCAGAATCATTTACTAATTGAAGTATTTTATCACCTTCACGATAAATCGTATCACCACTAGTTATTTCATTTTTGTCAGGACTTTTTGGATTAATAATCTTCTGAAGCATTTTATTTAATGAATCTATACCATTAATTGTTTTATATATTGGTGCTAATACTTGAATATCTTTTTCTTTATATCCTTTAGCTAAAGCTTTTTTAACAATATCTTCAATAGTACCTAATATTTCTTCATTATTACAAGTAATAAAATTATAATCATCATATTTTGATAAATAATTTTCACTTAGTTCTTTATTTTTTATTTCATGAGCTAAAGTAGTAATATAACTATCTTCAGTTTGGCGATACAAACGATTTAGTTTTATCACATCTAGACAATTTGAATCAATTAAATCTTTTAATACTTGTCCTTGACTAACACTTGGTAATTGATAATAGTCCCCAACAAAGATAAATTTAGCCCCAAGCAAAGTGCCTTTTAATAAACTAGCCATAAGTATTGTGTCAATCATACTAGCTTCATCTACAATTATATACTCTTCTTTATTAGGCATATATTCATTATGTTCAAAGCTATTACTGTCTTTATCCCAACCTAGATATTTATGAATAGTATAAGCAGGAATTCCAGTTGTATCCATTAATTTTCTAGCTGCTCTTCCAGTTGGCGCTAAAAGGGCTACTTTTTCCGGTTTTATCTTGCAAAACTCAATTAATAATTTAACAATGCATTTAATAATAGTTGTTTTACCGGTTCCAGGTCCACCCGTAATAATCGTTAAATTATTATTAAGCGATTTAGTTATGGCATTTCTTTGTGATTCATCATAAGTAATACCAGTTAATAATTCTAACTGATTAATTTTCTGATCTAATTTAGGTAATTTTCTCCTATCTAAATTATTTAGATTAACTAATCTTTTAACAATATAGTTTTCTGCTTCATAAAATTCACTTAAATAATATCTATTTTTATCAATAATTATCCTATTTAATTTGGATAATTTTAAAAGAATATATTCAAAAGTATCTTCGTCAATATTATCAGTATGTTTTAACATATAATCATACATTTCATCAAAATATAAATAAGTATCCCCATTATTAAATGTTATAGTATTCATCATATTGATAGTTAAAGCTAAAAGTCTTCTTTCATCGTTTAATTCATAGCCATTATTTCTAGCTATTTTATCCAATTCATCAAATGATATTTCAATATCATCTAAAATATCATATATATTATCATTAATTTTTTTAATAGCATTAGTACTATATTTTTTTAATAATTTAATTGAATTTTTAGTACTAAAACCAATTTTATTGAGTTCAATAACAATATGGGATGTCATTTGATAATCATTCAAAGTATCAATAATTTTTTCAATTTTACCACTGGATAATCTTGGAATATTATCTAGCGAATGAGAGTCAGATAATATAATATTAATCGTATCCTTTCCTAATCTATTAACAATCTTTTCAGCTGTTTTCTCCCCTATTGGAAACAAATCAGAAGACAAGAATTCAATTATTTCTTCTTCATCAGTTGGTAATACTAGTTCATAAGAGTCAACTTGAAATTGTTCACCATATTTATTATGGGTAACAAAATTACCTTCCATTCTGTATGTTGTTTTATATTTTAATGAATCAAAAAGACCAGTAAAAGTAACTACTTTATTAATATATTCAGACATATCTGATTCTTTTATTCTCAGTAATCCAACCATATATCCATTACTTGGGTTATTGTAAATATCCTGGATAAATATTCCTTTTATATATGCCATAACATCACCTATTTAAGTATAACAAAAATGACTTAAAAAGTCATTTATTATTAATTTTTTCTTTGATATTTTTTATATGATGTTATTATTTCATAATCAATTTCTAATTGTTTATCAGATTGTTGTAATTTATGAATATCTATTAAAAGTGATTCAATCAACGGGCCATTATTAATCTTTACCGTTAACATATATATAAGTAAATTACATAAAAGTAACGCTAATATCTTACCTTCAATATTTGGATATTTAACAATATAATCATTATAGTCTTGAGTTTGATATATTACTTTATAAATAGGCTCTTCATATCTGTCATAATCACGTAGTTCATTTTTATACTTATATTCAGTTTCAATCACATAATCAAGATTATTAGTAATATTTTCAAAATCTTGATCATCTAATATTTTGCTAATATTCATATTATTAATCTTGTAAGTATAGATCATTCTTTTGCCTTGATTGCCTTCAATGTGCCATGGGCTATATTTCTTAATCAGAAAGACATCACTATCAGTTTTAGGTAAATAATCAGAACTATTATCATTAAGATTTAATTCATCATAATAAGTATGGCTATGAGTATTAAATAATACTTCTTTTGTTTTACTTTTCTCTCTATCAATAATATATAAAGATGAGGTTAACATAACTGATAATGTTAGTAAGTATGATATAGCTTTTATTTTTATCTTAGAAGTTTTTCTATCATTCTCCTTATATTGGTTATTAGCTTTTATTAATTTACCATCAATAAATCCTTTTATATCTTCTGTTGATAAAGTAATCAAATTATTAAGTTCCTTATCTAACGATGTAATGTGTTCCTCAATATTGTATTCAATATTGGATTTTGAAGCAATTTTCATTTCTTCCTCTATTAATTTTATCTTTTTATAATATAAATATTTTATATAATCAGATGTTCTAATCATATCTACTTTAGATATTAATTGTTGAATAATAATTTCATAATCATTTTTCATATATGCTATCACCCTTCATATAGCTAAATATAATAGCATAATAACAGCTAAAAATCAATATTGTAAAAAGAAGTGAGATATGCTAAAATGATAATTGGAGAGTGAATAAATGAATAAAGGAAAAAAAATATTATTATTTGTCATATTGTTTATTGGAATGATTATTTTTCCTTATATACCTTTAGAATTATTTCATATTAATTTAGATAATTTAACACAGAATATGAAAATATTATATAGTTTTATATGTGATATTGCTTATCTAATTATTATTTTTCTAATATATAGAAAGAGAAATATAAATAGTTTAAAAGATTATTGTAAAAACTATAAAAATTATTTTAAAACATCGATTATTTATTATATTATTGGTCTTATGATAATGTATATAAGCAATAATATAATATCAACACATTTTACTGAAGCAGTAGCTAATAATGATGTAGCTGTTAAAACTTTACTAAGTAAATATCCCCTTTACATGATATTTTCGACATTAATATATGCACCCATAGTTGAAGAAACTATTTTCAGAAGAAGTATAAAAGATATTGTTTTAGCCTTTGGTGATAACTTAATTACTAAATATGTATATATTATTATAAGTGGGTTATTGTTTGCAGCCATGCATATATTAGGGATGGTTAATTCTAATTTAGATTATTTATATATTATCCCCTATTTATCTTTAGGAATTGCTTTCGCAGCTTTATATTATAAAACTGATAATTTATTTACAACAATTACATTACATGCATTACATAATTCTATGGCAGTTTTTATATATTTATTGATTGGAGTGTAAGTATGAAGAAAATACTTAAATGGTTATTAATTATTTTTATTATTTTATTTTTAATAATAATTTATGCAAGATATATTGGAACTATGGGTTTTAATACAAAAGAATACACATTATATAACAAGGATATACCAGAAGGATTTGATGGACTAAAAATAGTACATTTTTCTGACTTGCATTTTAATAGAGCAATTTCCATTAAAAAAATTGAAAAAATTGTCAATGAAATTAATTTAATTAATCCTGATATCGTTGTTTTTACTGGAGATCTAATCGATAAAGATGTCAATATATCAGATAAAGATTATAATAATTTAACAAATTTACTTTTAAAAATTAAAGCTAAATATGGTAAATATGCTATTCTTGGTAATCACGATTATATTGCTGATATGGATAAAGTTATCGGTGTTTATGATGGTAGTAATTTTAAATATTTGGATAATGATTATGATATTATATATGATAAAAATAATGATAAAATATTTATTGGTGGAGTAAACACTGTTAGTTATGATATGGATGATATCGATAAAACAATGAATTATTTTAAAGATAATGATGATATACCTTATAAAATTATATTAGTACACGAGCCAGATATTAGTGATAAGATTGTTAATGATTATTCAGTTAATTTAATATTAGCTGGTCACTCACACAATGGACAAATAAGATTACCAATAATTGGGCCAATATATACTCCCCCACATTCGAAAAAATATTATGATAATTACTATGATATTAATGGCACCAGTTTATATATATCATCTGGAATTGGTGTAAGTACTGTTAATTATAGATTATGGAATAGACCATCTATTAATTTCTATCGTATTAATAAAGAAGTTTCTAAATGATACTTCTTTTATTATGTTTAAACTTTATAGTCAAACATAATAAAAGAATACATATTATTTATGTATTCTATTCAACTGTTACTGATTTAGCCAAATTCTTAGGTTTGTCAATATCACAACCTTTTTCTTTAGCAATGTAATATGCCATTAATTGTAATGGAATAATGATAAGTAATGGTTGTAATAATGGATTTATATCAGGTAAGATAATACACTTATCATAAAAATCGCCTTTTTTAGCAAGCTTATCGGTTGTTACATATATTACATATGCTCCCCTTGACTTAACTTCTTTTAAATTACTAATTGTTTTATCAGCAATAGTTTTATCGGTTACAATGCCGATAACAGGAGTACCATTTTCAATTAATGAAATAGTTCCATGTTTTAACTCACCAGCCGCATATGCTTCAGAATGAATATATGATATTTCTTTTAATTTAAGCGATGCCTCCATACATAATGCATAATCTATACCCCTACCAATAAAGAAAATATCTTCTTTTTGATATAAATATTTTGATATTAATTTATATTCATTACTATTATCAATAATTGTATCAATAAGTACTGGTAATTCATTTAAATCATTAATAAATTTTTTTATTTCTTCTAAATCCTTTTCTTTAGAAGCTTTATATGCTAGTAATGCTAATACTTCCACTTGAGACAGATATGCTTTAGTAGTGGCAACAGCAATTTCTCTACCTGCTTCAGTATATATAACTTTATCTACTTCTCTGGCAATCGAGCTTTCTTTTACATTGATAATACCTATAGTTGTGCTGCCATACTTTTTAGCAATTTTAACAGCTTCAAGTGTATCAGCTGTTTCGCCAGATTGTGATATAGCAATAACTAATGAAGATTTATCAATAAATAGTTTTTTATAGCGAAATTCACTAGCTATTTCAACTTCAACTGGAATGTTCGCATACTTTTCAATTAAGTACTTACCTACTAAACCGGCATGCATGGCACTACCACAGGCCGTAATCACTATTTTTTTATATTTACTGATATTAGGGATAGTCTTTATATTTGATGTTCTTCTTACAACAGTTGGCTCTTCATGAATTTCTTTTAGCATATAATGCTCAAATCCCATTTTGTTGGTATTTTCATAAGTACTATCAAATGTTTTAATATCTAAATCAATAAGTTTATTATCATTGTTATATACTTCTACTTTATCTTTAGTAATTTTAGCATATGATCCATCATCCAACGTAAGATATTTATTGGTATACTCAATAATAGCTGGAACATCTGATGCTAAATAATTAGCATCTTCTGAAGTACCAATAATTAGAGGGCTATTTTTTTTAATAGCATATAAAGTATCTTTTTCTTTATCACACAATATAGCAATTGCATAAGCTCCCTTTACTATATTTTTAAATTCTTGAATAGCTTTTATTATATCATTATATTTTTTATATAAATCATTTAATAATACAGCTGCTACTTCCGTATCAGTATCACTTTTAAAACTATATCCTTTGTTAGTTAATTCTTTTCGCAATTCTAAATAATTTTCAATAATACCATTATGAACAATGGTAATATGTTCAGAGTTATGAGGATGAGAATTAATTTTATTAGGTTCACCATGAGTAGCCCATCTAGTATGCCCTATACCAATATAACTATCATTATTAAAATCAATAGTTTCTTTTAATCTCATTATTCTTCCTGGTTCTTTTTTCACTATTAATTTATCATTTAAAATATAAGCAATTCCTGAGGAATCATATCCTCGATACTCTAAATGTTCTAAACCATTTATTAAAACTTTTAGAGCATTTTTCTCTTTGCCGATATAACCGACAATTCCACACATAATTAAATCTCCTTGTAATATTATATGCTTGATATATAATTTGTTATAATTTTGATTTTATTTTTTACATATATCTAACGAATGCACTTCCGTGATAGAATCCGCCGAATAATCGATAACTATCAACCTCGTCACCAATTTAATGGCCTGGCGCTTATTATTATATCTTACCTCCAATTATATAATAACTATATTAATTATAACAGATTATTATTTTTCTTGCAAATTAGTTACATGTATATTTAGACCAAATTTCATCTTCGAGCGATTCAGCTACATTAATAATTTTAGAATTACTAAATAAAATATCAGGAGTTATATAATCAAAGTTTTCTTTAGTTTTTAATGTAATTTTATATCTTTTATTTATAGATAATTGATTAGCAATTGATGCTGGCACTTTTACAGAATAAATTCCTTCCATTTGATACATTGTAATTGTTATATATTTATAATTTTCATCATTGCTATCAGTTATTAATTTTATGTAATAATTACCAATCATTGTACATGGATAATCTTCTTTTTCTTTTGATACTTCTTTATTTTTAGAATAATATTTTTGATAAAGAATTATGACAATTACTATTAATACAATAGCTATAAATAATAAATATCTAATATTCTTTTTATTATTATGTTTAGATGAATTATTTCCCTTTAATAAATCGTCAATTGATATTTCTAAAACTTCACTAATTTTATCTAATAAAGAAACATCTGGTAACCCTTTACCACACTCCCATTTAGAAATTGTCTTAAAACTTACCCCAATCATATCCCCAAGTTCTTTTTGAGTTATATTCTTCTTTTTACGGTATTCAGTTAATAACTTACTAATATTATTATTTTCCATTTTATTACACCTCTTACCTTAATTATATATTAATGAATTTTTAAGAACAAGTTTTTTTGGATAGAATTGTTCTACTTGCGTAGATTAGTTATTAAAGAAAAAAAGACTCAAACGAGTCTTACTTTGCTTCTTTCTTAGCAGTAGTTTTCTTTGCTGCAGTAGTCTTAGTTGTAGTTTTAGCAGTCTTTGTAGTTGTAGCTTTTGCAGCTGGTTTAGTTTCAGTAGTTTTCTTAGTTGTTGTAGTCTTTTTTGCAGGAGTTTTCTTTTCACTCTTAGCATCAGTTACAACAGTTTCTTCTTTCTTAGCAGCTACTTTAACTTCTTTTGGTGTATAAGCTTTACCATTTAAAGCATCTTTAGCAATAGTAACTAAATCTTTAAATGCTTCTTTATTATCAATAGCTAATTCAGATAACATTTTTCTATTAACAGTAACACCAGCTTTGTTTAAACCATTAATAAATTTAGAATAACTAATTTCAAATTCTCTACAAGCTGCATTAATTCTTGCTATCCATAATTTTCTAAAGTTTCTCTTATTTTGTCTTCTATCTCTAAATGCATATTCACCTGAATGCATTAATTGTTCATGAGCTGTTTTATATAATCTATGTTTACTTCCAAAATAACCTTTAGCTTCTTTTAATACTTTTTTTCTTCTTGCACGTGCGACAGTGCCACCTTTAACTCTTGCCATATTTTATTCCTCCTATATTAAATCTTTAATTCTCTTGTAATCAGACTTATGTAATTCATTACCATTTCTCTTTTGTCTGTTTGTTTTAGCTGAACGTTTACCAGTATTGTGTAAAACGCCTTGCTTTGACATACTAATGCTGCCACTTTTTCTTACTTTGAATACTTTTTTCATTCCCTTGTGGGTTTTCATCTTATTTTTCTTAACTTTTGTCATCTTTAATTCTCCTTTTATTTTTTAGGTGTTAGTTGCATATACATAGATCTTCCCTCTAGTTTTGGTTGAATCTCTATTTCTGCAATATCAGAAAGTTCTTCACTGAATCTCATAAGGACATCTTTAGCTAGTTCTGGATGGGATATTTGACGACCTTTAAAACGAATACTTGCTTTAATTTTAGCACCTTTTTCTAAATTCTTTCTCGCATTTTTAACACGCGTATTAAAGTCGTGAATATCTATGGTTGTAGATAACCTGAATTCTTTGGTTTCAACAATTGCTTCTCTTTGTTTTTTCATTGCTTCTTTTGCTTTTTTCTTTTTTTCATAACGGAATCTATTATAATCCATTATTTTACATACCGGTGGATTTGAACTATCACTCATAAGCACTAAATCAAATCCCGCATATTTAGCTAATGTCAATGCATCTTGTTTAGACTTTATTCCAAGTTGCTCACCATTTGGTCCAATAACCATCATTTCATGTACCCTTATTTGTTCATTAATTGGGTTTTCCCTTTCCTTTGTTATAAATAACACCTCCATAGAAAAATGAATACAGAAACCGACCTGTATTCATCTAATTCACCTAATAATACAACTAGCATATTTCATAAGGCTTTTTACCCATTAGTTAGTCTAATCAGGTGAGATAAATACATCTACTTTCCGTTTCTCGTTATAGATTATATTATATATATAGACAAAAGTCAAGCACAAATTGTCTTTTTTTTGCATATTTTATACTAGGTGGTAATATGTTAAATAATTTTTTTAATTGTTTTCGATTCTTTGTTGGTTTAAAATTAATTACTTTACTTTTAACAATAGTCTTAGTTATTGTTATTCTATATCATTTTATTATTACATTAATATTACCTTGTTTTATCAATGTGTTAGTTCTATTTATTGAATTTTTAGCTTTTATTTGTTTGCTCTTTTATACGATATTCTTTCCTTAATTCATTTGTTTTATAAATATAATCAAGTAATTTTCTGACTTCCAAAACAGTTTTATATTCACTTGAAGATAAAGCAATTTTACTTGGTATAGAAATAATTGTTAAAAATAAAACCATTTCTTCTTTAGTCAGTGGATATTTACTTAAATATATTTTCAATAAATCAGTAAATTCAAAATCAAGATAATTATTTTTATATAGACTTACTAAGTCAAAAATAGGCATATCGATAGTTGATTTATCCCAACTAATTAAATACGGCTTATCATTTTTTAAATAATGATCAAGAGTTAAATTGTTATGGAGTAATACCACACGTACTTTACGATTATTTTCAATTAATTTATACCACTTATTGATATTTTCTTTCGCATAGTTAAGACTTTTATATATTAAAGTAATATTTCTAGCTATTAAATAATTAGCTGGTGACATAAATATTTCATTATCAATATTATCCATTAAATTATTATAATAGTTATATGTATCATCGATTTCATTATTAATTGATTCATAAATAGCCTTATAGTGATCAATATCAATTTCTTTATAAAAGGTTGTCTTACTATGTAAAAGAATTAATAAGTTAATTAAATCAATTATCTTTTGTTCTTTTGGTTCCTTCAAATCACTGATATATTTATAATATATATATTTGTCATCTTCTTTAATTACTTCAGGAAAATAATCAAATGAGCGTGATAGCAAATAATTATAAGTATCATCTAATGATTTTTGTTTTTTCTTAATTACATAACTATTATCAATAATTTTAACATTATTTTTAATAGTTATTTTATTTATCATCATTATTAGCTGGAATAATTAATTTATCACCAGTATGAATATCTTCAATATTATTATATTTAGCTAAATCTTCCTTGGAAACATTATATTTTTCCATTATTTTATCTAAAGTATCATTTTCAGTTACTGGATATACATGATATGTTACATATTTTTCTTCTTCATTAAAACCATTAAATATATTAATGTTGTTATTATTATTTTCATTTTCAATATTGATATCAGTATTAGTCTCTTCCATAGGTTCCTCCTTTATATTTTTTAACATTTTATCTAGCAAGTCAAGATTATCATCAATTTTAGTAGTAATTGGTTCCTGAATGTCTTCAGTAATCTCCTCAACTTTATTATCTTCTTCCATATCATCTTTCATTTCACGAATTTCTTCCTTGGTAAATAATTCTTCTTCATTATTAGTTTCTTCATCATTAGTTTGTTCTTCAATTTCATCTGTTTCTTTAGCAACTGGTTCTATTACTTCCCCATCAATATATAAATCGATATTTACTTTTAATTTATTACAATCAAGTAGTTCATATCTGAAATCATCAATATCTACGACTAAGGTATCTAAATTATAATTACAACCTAGGGCAATATCAAATGGTAAATCAAAAGAAAATTTTTCTTTATCTAATTGACCATCAGTAATTTTATATTCACCAGTAATATAAAATGTGCCACTTATGGCATCTTCTTCAGTTTTAATATCATGTTCTAACGATATAGCAGTTATTTCACGGACATCAGTATTAAATGTTAATACATTATTAAACGGTACTATTTTTCTCACTAAAATCATCCTTTCAGTAGATACTATGCAAGATATTTTAAAAAATGAATTTTTTCTTATTTTATAAGGCTTTTTTATTGTCGATAAGTGTCGATGTGTCAAGCAAATGTAAAAATAATTTGACTTACATGGAAAATTATGGTATCATTGAAAACGTGATTGCGTATGAAAACAGAGCGGTATTTTAAGAAAAAAATCATAAAAAAAATATTAGAAATATTTATATTTCCAATATTTGTAGTAGTTGGATTAACATTCATAATGGGATTCTACTACGAACGTAATGTCTATGTTAAATTAAATGATATTACGGTTGAACTTGGTGATAAATTACCCGAAGAAATTACTCGTTATATTAATTTATTAACTGACGATAGTAATTTAGCACTAGAAACTAGTGTACCACTAGATGAAGCTGGAAATACTAAAATGATTGGTACGTTTAATTATTATCTAGTCTATAATGATAGTAATTATATGTATAGTAGACTTACTAATAATAAATCAACGATTACAGTTATTGATACAATAAAGCCTACAATCAAAGTTAAGGATAATGTAGAACTTGATTATAATAGTGAGTTTAGTATTGATGATATTGCCGAGTGTATAGACCTATCTGGTTGTAAGATGACTATTAAGGAGGAAGTTGATACAACTAAAAGTGGGGATTACGAAGTAAATATCACAGCTATTGATGGTGGTAATAATGTTAGTTATGCAAAAACGACATTTAAGGTTAAGGAAAAACCAAAACCTATATATAATTATGTAAGTAACTATACCCTTAATATTGAACAAAACAATATTAAGAATGCGTCATTAAGTGAAGAAGAAAAAGAAAGCTTACGTTATGAAATAGCAAATTTTGCTAAACAATTTGTGGGTAACCCTTATGTTTATGGAGGAACTTCACTTACCAACGGAACCGATTGTTCTGGATTTACAATGAGTGTATATGCCAATTTTGGATACTCTTTACCAAGATCATCTGGTGACTACTACTACGTTGGTAAAGCGGTTAGTGAAGCTGAATTACTTCCTGGTGATATTGTTGTTTACCCAGGCCATGTCGGAATATATTTTGGCAATGGCATGATGGTTCATGCCTCAACCCCACAAAGTGGTATTGTGTATGCTCCAATGTATCCTGGATACAGATCATATAGAAGAATTATTTATTAATAGTTCTTCTTTTAATTTGCTATTTTTACATTATAACGATATTTTCTTAAATAATTTAGGATAATATAAATTATTAATTCAATACCACCTATAAGTATTAATATTAGCCCCCTACTTATTGTTTTTTTATAAATTAATTTGGTAACTTTAGATACATTTATTACAGATATTTGCTTATTAATAAAGTATTTTAAAAAATAATTAAATATTATAGTGGCATATCCGGCAATTATTGTTATCAAAGAACTAAACTTAAAATAATTATTAATATCTTTTATTAAATAAATAGCAATAATATTAAACATAATTATCCCAATAATAAAATATATCATGCCTTTTCTCCTTGATTTACTGTCTTAATATCATACATATAGTCTGATATATCATTGATATATTTATTAGTTTTAGCTATTAATTTAAGACGTAAATTATTATTTATATTACTATCTTCATTAATACCATCTACAATCAAATTGTATAATTCATTATTAGATAATTTATCTTTATTATGAAAATTATAATCTACGATACTTACAACTATTTCATCTAACACCATATTTAATGGTATTGAATCCATTAGCATTTCTGCTTCTTCTTCAGTAATATCTAATTCTCTGGTAACATCATAATATGTACTATTATACATTCCATTTTCATCTATTAATAAATCTCTAATTGATATATCATTTAATATTTCTGTTTGCCCATCTTTATCTAAAACATTTATTATTACTGAATATGTACTTGATATAACATAAAATGAAATAAGAATTATTCCAATTACTAACAAACTAATAGTAGTTATTTTTTTAGTCATATATATCGCCTCTAAGTATATTATTAGCTAATTATTTAGAAAGATACAAAAAAGAAACTATCTCTCGTCAGAGATAATTTCCATTTATCGTACGATTTATATTAAAATATAATAGAAAACCACTTTATTAAAAGAACTGTTAAACCACTTTACTTAAAAATTAAAACCACATAATTTTTAAAATAAACCATAAATTGAAATAATAAAAATAATGACCGATATAAAAATGTTCTTTTAATAATCTATTATATATATTTTCCTAGTAATCACTTACAAATAAATTTTAACCACTTACAAATTAAAGATATATGTGTTCTAGATGTTTTAAAAAAATTACCAACTTACACTTGCTGTTTCTGTTGCACAAGGAATTATACTAAAATAATTATATACGGACGAATCAAATTGAATTCCGCTGGCATTTATTGCATGATTTGCTGCTTGATATTGTGTTACTGCAGATAAAGAATAAGCATAATCTCCACATATTGTTAAACTTGTTAAAGTATCTGTTGTGTTTTTAGAAACATCAAAATAAATCATAGCCGACAATCCATATAATTCATTTGGTATCTTATAAGTTGCACTTCCACCAGTCGAAGTACTCTTTTTATCATAATAAAGAGTTGAATTATGCCAATTACCAGAAGAATCCATAGTTGAGTATTTAAAATATACGTTTGAATTTATGTAAACACTATTTATAAACCCAATTGCTATTACGTCAAAATTGTTATTTGGTGGCATACTTGTCCAATTGACCGTATTTTTATAACGATATTTGCTGCCATTAACACTAATGGATGATATTTCATTAATATATTGTGTTATCACAGTTCCTAACATTTGATTCTGCGGTTGATTAAGTGCTTCAGTTTGAGATACTTCAACTGCATAACTTTGACCATACATTGGAGTTACAATTTTATAATATCTACTAGATTGAGAAATTAATTCAGCATCTAAATTCTTATTTTCATTAAAAGTGTCTTCATCCATATAATATATTTCATCATCTGTAAAACCAAGATTTAGCAAGGTAAAATATTCTTCGTTAGTCATCTGAATTCCATAATAATTGGTAAATTGATGTGCATTTACTTTATCAATACTTAAAGTTAAAAATACCATAAAAGCAATGATAAAAATATACCTTATGCATCTTTTATTTATTTTCATTTTTCCCTCCTTTCCGTTTTTTATGATACATTAATTTATACAATTTTCAAACAACTTTGCTGGAGAATAATTCTCTTATTAAGTTGAAATATCAATATCTATGCCCTTATACTATGATTGCTTTTCCAATTTACTTTCAATATCTTTTGTTATCACATTATCATCTATTTCTGTAAATCTAAAATACATTGACAACTTATTTATTTCACTACTTCGAATGTTATTTGGTTCTTTATAATCTATTTTAAAATTTTTTGCCAATTCCTTAACACTTACATTATCTTCAACAGCACTATATTCATCTGTTGAACCAATACCAAATATTATAATGTCATTTATTAATAATTTAAATTCATAATTCTTTATAATCATTTGAGATAAAGTATAATCCTCAAATTCTATTTTATCAATTTTAACAATTAAATTGCTACCATCAGCTATTAATAACCCATCTACCTGGTATTCATCTGGATTTAAACTTTTTATAATATATTCTGATGGGTTTTGATTATTATTTCTAATTATAATCATTCCTACAATTGCTATAATTATTAATATTAGTATTATTAATAGAAATAGCAATTTCTTATTGTTCTTCTTTAATGGTTTACTATCTTTATCTGAAGTTGATATTCCTTTATTATCATCTTTAGGCATTAATTCACCATTCAAAAGTTCATCTGATGAGATACCTAGAATAGTACTTAGTTCATTGATGATTGAAATATCTGGCATAGTTAAACCTCTTTCCCACTTAGATACAGCTCTAAAACCTACACCCACCATTTCACCTAGTTCACATTGAGTTAAGTCTTTTTGTTTTCTCATTTTGGCAATTAATTTACCTATTTTCTCTTGATTCATACGACTGGTCAATAAATGGCCTTCCCTACCTTTCTTTTAATTCTTCTCGTCATTGTTACGACTCTCATTTTCAATATCACAAATATATTCACGTGATAGATCTGCCATATCTGCTAATTTTTGCTGAGTCCAATTTTTTCTGTTTCGAAATCTTTTAATATTAGTTCTAATTATCTTGTAATAATATTCATCATCATGAATAAATGGTTTTGTTTCTAATTCTTCTATCATATGTGCTATCAGCCTCTCTTTATATATATTTTGTTATATAAATTAGCTTAAATATATAGGCTAATAGCCACACTTAGAAAATAATGATTAATATTATAAAAAGAAAACATTTTTTTGTTCAATATTGTTTTCTTTTTTACCAATAATTATTAATAATACACCAAAACATAAAGAAAAAAGCCACATTAGTGGCTTTGTATTCATAGTGGCGTCCCCAGAAGGATTCGAACCTTCGACCGCACGCTTAGAAGGCGTGTGCTCTATCCAGCTGAGCTATGAGGACAGTTAGCAATAATTTCCGATTGCTAACTAATTATATAACAAAAATATTTTTAAATCAAGTTATTTTAATGAAAAAGTGGAAATTTCTTGATTATTTACTTCAAAAATAACATTTTCAATATCATATTCATCACATAAAGATAAACCTATCGTATACATTACTTCCTCAAGAATTAAATTATTCGTTATATCTGATAGAATTAAATCATTAAAATTCAATTTAATTACATTTTCTGATAACTCATAATCTAATAATTTTACATTGGTATCTAGATAGCTCATTAAATTACTTTCATGAATTAATGATGATGATAACTCATCTATAATTATTTTTACTTTATCTTGGTTTTGATTATTAATATATTTAGTAACTGGCGTATAATATATTTCATCATTATAATTAAAAACATAATATATCGTATATGAATCAATATCTGATAAACTAGTTAATTCATATTTTTTGTTTATACCATAATTTTTATCTAAGTATTCCGGTAATTTCTTTTTACTATTAGGAAGATTGGTTAATTTATTATTATCTATATATATTGCTATTTTATCGATACCATTAATACTAGTTAAAGTGTATATAAGAGACTCAATTAATTTTTCTTCATATTCTTCTTTTACATTATTAAACTCTTTCGAAAAATTAATTGTTAATATTCCATTATCTAATTTTATATCTAATACTTTGGTATTAACTGGTAACAAAGATTTAAACCCATTTGGAATAATTGATTCTTTTTTTCCTTTAATAGTAAGACCTTCAATTAAATCAGTTGCTTTAGTTATTTCATCTTTATTATTGACACTTATTTTAGTTCTTGATAAATAATTATTATTATCTAATAAATATATTACTTCTAAATCATTTGGATATATATATTCTAATTTTTGATTACTATTTAAATCTATTTCATTTTTATTTGTTGGTATTATATATAACATTAAAATAATTATTAGTATTGATGAAGCAACCGCTATCTTTCGTAGCATCATTTTCTTTAACATGAGATCACCTAATTTATTATATGATTATCATTTTTTAATATGAGAAAAAGCCACATTTGTGGCTATAATGATATTATTTTCATTCTTAGTAATTCAACTACCGCTTGGCTTCTTCCTTTTACTCCTAGTTTTTGCATCGTATTAGATATGTGGTTTCTAACTGTTTTTTCACTAATTCCTAAAATATCAGCAATATCTTTGGTCGTTTTATTATTTACTAATAGTGTAAATACTTCTTTCTCTCTTTTAGTTAATATAAATTTATCCATAAATACCTCACTTCCCATGGGTGTCAATTATATATTCATAATATAATATGAATAATAATCATTTTAAGTGAGAGCATTTAGTCTAATTTATTTAAATTGAACAACGATATATTGTTTCGTATCAAAATTACTTTGAATAGTACGCATAATATCGTTAGCTAAAGTAGTTGATGGCTCACTAGAATTAACAACAACTCGTATCTGGTCGCCATCTATTTTAACAAAAGAATCTACTCCATGGGTATTTTTTACTTTTTCTTCAAGCAATTCTTCTTTACTACTTATTTGATTTAATAATTTCAAAGCATCAAAAGCTTCATTACGAGCGTCAGTTGTAATGGTATTATCACTAATTGTAGCTTTTAATTTATTTATTTCTTCAAGTGTTGTATTATTATCTTCTTGACGAAGTGTTTCAATTATATTAGCTTCTTCAATACTAATAACAGCATTATCTTCTTGTGTTACATTATTATTAGTAAGTAATAATTCTTTAGGCATCGTAATATAATAAACACTTAATACTAATACTAAACTAAATAAAGTTAAAAACCATAAATTCTTTTTATTTATCATAATTTCCTCTTTTCTATTTAATTATATTAAGGAAATTAGAATATATAACAAAAAATGTAGACAAGTTTATCTACATTTTATTATCTAGTACCTTTTCTTCCCTTTTCAGTAACTAATTTATCTATTTCTTGTTTTGCTAAACCCGATAATGATACTTCTTTTGATAGTTTTTCAGACGAAGAAATATTTGGAATTGGTCTGTTAGCTAAGTTTTTATACATTGTAATATCGTTATTGCTTTTCTTAACACCAATACCCATTACACAATAAATATTATCTTGAATATGTTTTAAAATAATTCTAACTTGATCATATTTTAATTCGATAAATTGGGTTAATTTGCCATTATTTTTTAATAATTTTATTTCTTTTTTGCTTAATTTATTATTTATAAAATTATCAATCAATTCAGATATGGTTTCATAATATTCAAAAGGAACATCTTTCATATCAGATATTACTTTTACTTTATCGCTATTATTAGAATGAGAATAAATTATTTCTTTCTTCTCACCATTTTCTTCAGGTAATTCTTCATCTTCATTCTCTTCTTCTGGTTCATAACTATTGTTTTTATTATAATAATTTATTAAATCAGTATATTTATCTAATACTTGATAGTAAGATTTAACAATATCTAAACGATCTTTTCTGTTAATATATACTTCTTTATCAATTAGAAGTTGATAAAATGTTAATAATTCATCTAAGTAATTATTAAGAATACTTACAACAATATAATTATATTCATTATCATCCAAGTTATAATTATGATATTTTTCAATATTTTCAACTACCTCATCTTTATCTAAATAATCAATATAATTTAATATTTCCTTTACAAATTTATCTAGCATTGGTTTTCGTTCATCGTTTACCTCGATTATGTCGTGTTCTTGAAAACCAGCATCTAAGATATTTGGTATTTCATTATATAGAGCATCAGTATATGCTTGTTCTTGTCCGTCTTGACTGTATTTTAATGTTGTTTTCCTATTATGTAATTCTATTTCATTAATGAGTAGTAATTCTTCTTTATTTGAGATAGTGCCAGATGATTCAAAATAATTAAGTATTCTTTTGATATTGGGAATATCATATTTATTTTGATTAATTGGAATATTGTGTGTTAAACATATTTTTACTCTTTTAGCAGATGATGGAATAAATCTATTTCTAAAAAGACGCAAATTCATTTCTTCCATATTATTTTCATTTGCTTTACTATCATTAAATATAATTTTATATAAGCACTTAAATCTATCTTTATTATCCTCCGTTTCACCTAAATTTGGTAATAAATAATAGAATTCATTTACATAAACATCATCTTTATATATTTCACTTATTAAAAATGAAATTAATAATTTGTTTTCTTTGACACTTTCATAATTACTATCTAAATAAGATAATAATTCATCATATAGAGTTTTTAATAGTTTGCTTTTTTCG
>CADAMI010000029.1:0-375 GCA_902788975.1 uncultured Erysipelotrichaceae bacterium
GGCAGTTCTTATCTATTATATATGGTAGTTATCAGTAACAATTTTGATGGTAGTTTAATTATGAATACGCTTGGTAATGGTAGATTAATGTTTGGATATATCTTAGATGCTTTAACCCTATGCGTAAGTATTATTGTTGTGTCAGTTCCAGAAGGATTACCAATGATGATTACTTTGGTACTTTCATCTAATATGAAAAGAATGCTTAAGAATAATGTTTTAGTAAGAAAATTAATAGGTATTGAAACGGCAGGAAATATAAATGTATTATTTACAGATAAAACTGGTACTTTAACTAAAGGTAAATTAGAAGTAGTAGGTTTTTTAGATGGAAATGGTAATGATTTAGAGTATACGCATATGAATAGTAAATTA
>CADAMI010000029.1:431-13640 GCA_902788975.1 uncultured Erysipelotrichaceae bacterium
TAGAGCTATTCTTAATTATGTAAAGGAATATAAGAAAGATTATACATTAATTAAAAGGGATTTATTTAATTCAAAAAGCAAATATATGTATACGAAGATTAAGTGTGAAGATCATACGATTAATTTGGTAAAAGGGGCATATGAAGTAGTTAAAAGGATGTGTAATAGTTACTATGACGAATATGGTAATAAGAAAGTACTAAGTGATAGTAGTAAATTAGATCAAATAATAAGAAGACTATCTGGTAATAAAATTAGAATACTAGCACTTGCTATAAGTATTGATAGGGAAACAACTAATAATATGTCATTACTGGGATTTGTTATGTTAAAAGATGAAGTTAGAGAAAATGTAATAGAGGGTATTGACTTAGTTAAGAATGCTGGTATTCAGACAATAATGATTACAGGGGATAATAAAGAAACGGCCGTTGGGATAGCTAGGGAAATTGAATTAATAGATAGTGATGATGATTTAATTGTTACTCATGATAAATTGGATATGATGACTGATGAAGAAATTATGAAAATTTTCTCTAAAATTAGAGTTATTGCTAGAGCAATGCCACAAGATAAAAGTAGACTTGTAAGTATCGCTAAAAATATGGATTTAGTCGTAGGAATGACTGGGGATGGGGTCAATGATGCTTTGGCTTTAAAAAAAGCTGATGTTGGCTTTGCAATGGGAAGTGGGACAGAAGTAGCTAAGGAAGCGGCGGATATTGTTATTCTTGATAATAATTTTTATTCAATTAGTAATGCTATACTTTATGGTAGAACAATATTTAAAAGTATAAGGAAATTTATTATATGTCAGTTGACAATTAATTTTTGTAGTTTGTGTGTATCAATAATAGGTCCATTTATTGGAGTTCCTGTTCCTATTACAGTTATTCAAATGCTATGGATTAATATGATAATGGATACGTTATCTGGCTTTGCATTTTCATATGAACCGGCTTTAAAAGAATATATGTATGAACAACCAAAGAAAAGGAATGAATTTATTATTAATAAATATATGTTAAATCAAATATTAGTAACGGGATTATTTTCAGCATGTTTATGTATCTTCTTTTTAAAGAGTAGTATTACAAATAATATCTTTAAAGATGATATTCTTACTGCTTTCTTTGGATTAATAATATTTATAAGTATTCTTAATAGCTTTTCTGCTAGAACTTATAGATTAAATATACTGGCAAATATTACTAAAAATAAAGTATTTATTGGAGTAATTACTTTTGTATTTTTAATGCAGATATATTTAATATATCGAGGAGGAGATGTATTTAGAACTAGTGGACTTAGTATCAAAGAATTTATCATTATGTTTATATTTTCATTATTAGTAATACCGGTAGATTTTATAAGAAAGATAATATTTAAATCTAGAGGTATTCAGTTAGGAGTATAAAAAAAATCATCATGCGATGATTTTTAATTTTCGATTAGTTTGGTAATTAGTTCTTGGATAGATATTCCTTTTTCTTTAAAGAGAAGGGGATACATACTGATAGAGGTAAAACCAGGCATAGTATTTACTTCATTAAAATATAACTTCTCATTATTATAGTCATATAGGAAATCTATTCTAGATAAATATTTTAATTCTAAGATATTAAATATTTTTAGAGATAGATCTTGGATTTGTTTTTCTAATTCTTTGGATATTTTAGCTGGAATAATTAATTCACTATTACTAATATATTTAGCATTATAGTCATAGAAAGTATTTACTGATTTTATTTCTCCAACGGTTGATACTTTTAATTTTTTATCAAATAATACAGCACATTCAAGTTCTCTGGATTTAATAAATTTTTCAATAATTACTTTATTATCATATTTAAAAGCTTCTTTAATGTGCTTATTTACTTCTTTTATATTATTAGCAATATTAATACCGATAGATGATCCACATTTAGCCGGTTTAATTATTACTGGATAATTGATATCTATCTTTTTTAATGGTTTATTATCAGTAATAGTTATATATGGTACTTGAGGAATATTGTTCTTTTCACATATTATTTTTGTTAAATCTTTATCATAACTAATTATGGAACCTAATAAATCAGTTCCAACATATTTTATATCAAACAGATTAAATAATCCTTGTAGATTACCGTTTTCTAATGGGTTACCATGAATAATGGGAAATACTTTGTCAAATGATTTTAAGAATTCGATAATATTATCAATTTTATTAATATTACCTTTAGTCCAATCTTTGATTAATGTTTCTAGCGTATCGTTATAGATATACCAAGTATTATCTTTTGATATACCTACAGTAGTTATGTCATATTTCTTTTTATCAATATTTTCTAGAATAGTTTTGGCTGATAAACAAGATATGTAATGTTCATAAGAATTACCACCAAATAAAACTAATATTTTTTTCATATTACACCTCTAAATATATTATATCATATTCGTGATATGTCTACTTTATTATATTGTCAAATTATGTATAATATGATATATTATAAGTAAATAAAGGAGGATTTATGACATTAGTTATAATGGCTGCTGGAATGGGTAGCCGATTTGGTGGTTTAAAGCAAATTGAACCAATTGACGAATATGGTAATTTTATAATTGATTACTCTATTTATGATGCGATTAAGGTTGGATTTACCAAGGTTGTATTTATTATTAAAAAGGAAAACTATGATATTTTTAGAGAGACAGTAGGGGCTAGAGTTGAAAAGTATATTGATGTAGAATATGTTTTCCAAGAATTAGATGTACTTCCTGAAGGGTACAGTGTGCCAGAAGGTAGAGTTAAGCCTTGGGGAACTGGACATGCAATTTTATGTTGCAAAGATACAGTAAAAGAAAACTTTGCAATTATTAATTCAGATGATTTTTATGGGAGAGATGCTTTTAGAGTTATTGCTGAATTCTTAAAGAATAATAATGAAAAGAGTGAAGTAGCTAAATATGCGATGGCTGGATACATGGTTAAGAATACTTTAACGGAAAATGGTTCAGTTAAAAGAGGGGTATGTCAAGCTAAAGATGGTTACTTAACAAAACTAGTTGAAAGTAGTATTGAAAAGAAAGATGGTAAATTAATAGCTACACCACTTGAAGGTGGCAGTGATTATCTGGTAAGTGGTGATGATTTAGTATCTATGAATATGTTTGGCTTTACACCTGAATTATTTAAATGTTTAGAAGAAGGATTTCCAAAATTTTTAGACAGTCATAAGGATAATATGGAAAAATGTGAATACTTAATTCCATCTATTGTATTTGAAGAAATTGAAAAAGGTAAAGCAACAGTCGAAGTTTTAAAGACAGATGCTGTATGGCAAGGAATAACTTATCGTGAAGATAAAGATAAAGTTGTTAGAGAAATTAAAGCACTAGTAGATAAAGGGGAATATCCACAAGGAGTATGGAAATAAGAGAGTTATCAACAATTATGTTGATAGCTTTTTTCTTCGTTTACATTTTTTTAATAGTATGATAAAATTGTTTTAGAATAGGAAGGTGATACTGTGAAAGTTAGAAATGTTATATACATAATACTAATGGTTATATTTACAGTATTTGCCTATCTTTTATTTGATCGAGGATTTAATGTAAAGACCAAGATTGTTGTTAATTATCAAGAAAAAAGTGATTTAAAATATAAAGTATATTTACATGATAATGATATATATAATCGCGATTATATAGGAATGAATGATAGATATATTACTAAATTAGTTGATAATATTATGGTTGATTTTAATTATAATATTATGTTTGATAAAAATATTAGTGGTTATTATACGTATAAAGTAGCAGGAACACTAGTAGCTTATCAAGATGATATTAATGATAGTTTATGGGAAAAAGATTATGTTTTATTAAATGATATAACGGAAGTACTTAATGCTAATGATTTAAAAAGTATTCAAATTAAAGATGGTATAAATATTGATTATGATAAATATCAAGATGAATTAAATAAATTTAAACAAGATTATGATATAGATGTATCTGGTTGTTTAATGGTTAAAGTTATTATTAAAGAGAATTTAGATTTTTATTATGTAGATAAATTAGTTGAGGATGAAAAAGAAATTAAAATGATAATTCCGTTAAGTTATGATACATTTAAGATAAATGTTATAAACGATAATAATAATATAGATAAATTTTATGACTTTTCTAAGAAAGAATCGGTTAATTATTTATTTCTTATTATTGGGGCATTTAGTTTATCATTAGGAATATCTTTTTTGGCATTAACGATTAGAAATATGATTTTATCTTATAAAAAGACTAGTGATTATCAAAAAGAATTAAGAATGATACTTAAAGATTATAGTGATATTATTGTTGAAGTAAAAAGATTTTATAATAAAAAGAAATATAATTTGATATATGTTGATACTTTTAAAGAATTAATGGATGTATATAATAAAGTTGGAAATCCAATTAGTTATAGAGAAGTTAAAAAAGATAAAGAAGCAATATTTATAATCATAGATGATGATAATGCATGGATATATAGATTAAATGCTTGATAGTTTATTTAAATAAATATATTTGTTATTTTCTTCAAAAAATGCATTTATTATGGTATAATTATGTTAACGAGGAGGAAATTATGGATAAGAAAAAAGTAACTGAAAACAAATTAGTTAAAAAAGGTGGAAGTACATTTAAGGAATTTAAAGAATTTATATCAAAAGGAAATATTTTTGATATGGCTGTTGGTGTTATTATAGGTGGCGCTTTTGGTAAAATAGTTACATCTTTAGTAAATGATATAATTATGCCATTAGTTGGAATAATTATTGGTGGTCATGATTTTACTGGATTAGTAGCTAAAGTTGGAGATGCAGAAATAGCTTATGGTACTTTTATTCAAAATATTGTCGATTTCTTAATTGTAGCTTTATGTATTTTTATAGTTGTTAAGGCTATGTCAAGATTTAAGAAAAAGGAAGAAGCTGCTCCTGAAGCACCAGCAGAACCTAGTGAAGAAGTATTATTACTTCGTGAAATTAGAGATTCTTTAAAGAAAAATAAATAGTTATTATAAAGCACTTAGGTGCTTTTTTCTTTTGTATTAGGCATTGTTACTTACATCATAAAAATAATGAGAATATACTAAAGGTGAGATGGAGGTTAATATGAAAAGAAAAATATGTTTGACTATGATTTTTTTGGTAGTATTATTTGCTAGTATAGCTATTTTTAGAATAAACAAACATGATAGTAGTGATCTTAAAAAAATAACAGTTGCTGAGGTTGCTCATAGTGTTTTTTATGCACCACAGTATGTATCCCATGGCCTTGGTTATTTTAAAGATGAAGGTTTAGATGTTGAATTTGTTTTAGCGAGTGGCGCTGATAATGTAATGGCAGCTGTTTTATCCGGAGATGCACAAATAGGATTTTCTGGAACGGAAGCTACAATATATGTTTATAATGGTGGAGAAAAAGATTATGTTATGACATTTGCTGGACTTACACAAAAAGATGGTTCTTTCTTAGTATCAAGAAATAAATATGATAATTTTAAATTAGACGATTTAAAAGGCAAAAATGTTTTAGGTGGTCGTGTCGGAGGTATGCCTGAGATGACTTTTGAATGGGCTTTAAAACAAAATGGAATAGATCCTAAAAAAGATTTAAGCATTGATACATCAGTTGCATTTCCAGCTATGGAAGGAGCATTTATTGGTGGTAATGGCGATTTTGTTACATTATTTGAACCAAATGCGACATCAGTTGAAAAACACGGATATGGATACGTAGTTGCTTATATTGGTGAACTTGGGGGAAGTGTACCTTATACGGCATATAATGCGAAAAAGAGTTATATTGAAGATAATCCAGATGTAATAAAAAAATTTACCAGAGCAATTGATAAAGGACTTAAATATGTTTATTCACATGATGATAAAGATATTGCTAAAATAATGCTTGATTATTTTCCAGATACTACTTTAGATGATATGATTAAAATTGTTAATAGATATAAAAGTGGAGATGCATGGAAGAAAAATATTATGATAAATGAAGAAGAATGGAATCATATCCAGGAAATAATTGAAGCAGCTGGAGAATTAGATAAATATGCACCATATGATAAATTAATATTTAATAAATATTTTAAAGATTATGAATAAAATTGCTGAAATTAAAAATTTGAGTAAAAAATACTTCGACAAGAAACATGAAGTTTTAGCTATTGATAATATTTCGTTAGATGTATATGAGGGAGAATTTTTGGCAATTGTAGGCCCAAGTGGTTGTGGTAAATCAACACTTTTAAATATTATTGGTAATATTGATAATAAAAGTAGTGGAGAGATACTTATACATGATGGTAAGAAGATAGGATATATGCTTCAAAGCGATTGTTTATTTTCATGGCTAACTATTTTAGATAATGCTATATTGGGATTAAAAATTAAGGGTTTATTAACGAGTGAAAATATTAATTATGTTAAAGAATTATTAGTTACTTATGGACTGGGAGATTTTATGGAAAGTTATCCGAATAGTTTATCAGGAGGAATGAAACAACGTGTTGGATGAATATAGTATAGACACAGGTAGTAATTAAGAAAAGTTGCTTATAGCCCATAAAATAAGGAAAAGAGGTAAAATATGTTGTTAGATAATAATACTGAAAAAGTAATTGATTTATTAGATATGTATGATAATTTAAGTAATATTGATAAAATAAGATTAGCAATATATCTATTAGAAAATAAGAATTTTGATATCAATTTTAATATTAAAGATATAATTATACTATTAAAAGAAGTTTTAAATAAACTTGATCCTAGTTATAGTAAAACTATTGTTAATTTTGCTAAATACAAAAACTTATTATTTCTTTCAGCTAAGTATTTAGAACTTACTGAAAAAGAAAAGAAAAATTTTTCAATAGAAATGCTATTTAATATCTTTGAAACTGATTTTAAAGATAAAGTTATCAATAAAGAGATAAACAAGCATTTATATGTATATGATTATTGTTATGCTATATTAAATAAGTAAAAGAAAGCCCTAGTAGTCATTTGACTATTAGGGTATTTTTTATTGTAAAGAATCTTTTAAATATAATTTTTTATAGTAATTATTATTCTTTAATAAATTCTCATGAGTATCGATTGCTTCAATTTTACCTTTTTTTAATAAAATAATTGAATCTGCGTAAGTAATTGTTGAAAGTCTATGGGCAATAATTATTATTGTTAATTTTTTTGACAGTTTTTTTATTATTTCCATAATTTCATTTTGAGAATTATTATCTAAAGAACTTGTTGCTTCATCAAAAATCATGACTTTAACATTTCTGCATAACGCTCGTGCAATACATAATTTTTGCCTTTGCCCACCTGATAGCTGACATCCACCTTCACCAATTATGCTATCCAATCCATTTGGTAAACTCAATATATAATCTTTTAGCAAAACTTTATCGCATAATTTCATTATTTCTTCGTCACTTATATTTGAATTAATCATTTTAAAATTATCTCTAATTGATAAATTGAATAAATATGGAAATTGATTTACAATTGTTATATTATTTCTTATAAACTCTTTGTCTAAATCATTTATATCTATATCACCAAACTTTATAAAACCTGAGTTTTTATAATATAAATGGCCTATAAGTCCCGCAATAGAACTTTTACCACTTCCACTTTCTCCAACTAATGCTATTGTATTTTTTTCATTTATATTAAATGAGACATTTTTTAAAATATCAATACCATCGATATAAGAAAAAGTTACGTTTTCAAATGTAATATTGCCTTCGTAATTATTTAAATAGTTAGTTCCGTACTTATCAATATTATCATTATTAGGGTAAATTAAAGAAATTAATCTACTAGCACATACTTCGCATTCAGCTAACTTATATCTGAAATCGCCAAATTCATTGGCAAAATTATAGGTATGATCCTTATATAAAAAACATGTATAGAATACTGATACAAGTAAATTTTGTTCCATTATTAATTTACAACCTAAAAGAATAAATACAAAATTGCTAACATCAATAATTAAATCTGTAATTTTGCAAAGAGCTGTTCCTATATAATACTCTTGGTTATCTTTTTTTATATAAGTCTTTTGTGATTCACCAATAAGCTCCAATATATTATCATCACAATTTAATGTTTTTATATCTTTAATAGCCCGTATCGTTTCTATTATTTCAGAATTTACAACCTCCCGTTGATTTTTGACAATTGGTTTTAATTTCGATAAATAGTGAATTCTAATTGTATATATTAAAAAAACTATTAATACTGATATAAAAACAAACAAACCAAGATAAAAATCTAACACAAATATATATGCAAGATATGATAGTCTTCTAACTATATTAACAATCTTTTCAGTAAGTGATTTAAATCTTTCAGATATATGGTCTATGTCTGAAGTCAATCTAGTTAATATAACTCCACTTCCAGTATTATCATAATATTTCATTTTCATATTTAAAGAAGATTCTATTATTTTTTGTTGAATATCATATCTTACTTTATTCTCTAGGTTTTTATAAAAATAAGTATTTGCAAATGACAACAAATGATAAATTGATAATATTATTAAATTGATAACAGCTAACCTAAAAACCTCATCAAAATTTGAACCCATAACATTTGTGATAATATTGGCAATTAACATTGCACTAAAAAATGATATAACTGCCTTAATAATTAATATTAATAAAAAGCCAATGTATAAATAAATATGTTTCTTATAAAACTTTAAAATCTTTTTAAGGTTATGTTTCTTATTTAATTTAGCCATTCTATTGTTCTATCCTCATCAATATAATGTTTACAGCCTTTTATTACAAATGATAATTTTGATTCATCACTCTTATTTTCTAAAATGTCTATAATTGTTCTCAAAACATAATAGATTAAGAGCAATTTAACTTGACTTTGAATTCTAAAAGGAATCGTTCCACTATTCATGTACTTTAAATATCCGTTGACAAATCCTTTATAACATAGATTTTTCTCTTCTAAAAATCCTGCATGAATGTTATACATAAAATTCATAATATCATAACTTAATACAAGTGATTCATTATCAGCAAAATAAATCTCATTATCACCATATAAAATGTTCCCAAACTTCACATCACCATGAATTAAATTAATTGGTTCCTTCTCGAAAGATTTAATATATTTATCGACGTAGTTAATAATTTCTTTCTTTGACCAATAAATATAATCAGAATACTCATTTTCTCCATATACTTTTTCTATGTCCTCTTTAATATTTTTAATCAAATAATTTTTATCGTGATTCCCTGTACTTTTTAAATAATTGCCTTTTAATTTAATTAAATAGCTCGCTACTAACTTACCAGCATTAAAGCCATCTTGAAAAGTATTTCCAATACTTTCATCCATTTCATTTAATTCAATAAAATTCGTAATTGTATAATAGTATTCATCTTTCAAAATGCAACCATGATCTAAAACTGGACTGATTGGAATTCCACATTTACTAAGTAAACCATAAGATTCTAATGATTTCTGATAATGTAGCTCATCCATTTTCATTAATTTAAGGAAATATTTCTTTGAATCGTTTTGACATTTAAATGTTAAATTATTTGGACTATAGCTTCCTTTAACAAGAGTTATATGACTTCCTTTTATTATCTCAATATTTTCAATACTTAACACACTTTTTAATTTTTCACTTATTTTTATCTCATGATTAATCATATATGTCTCATTTACATATTTTATAAATTTTAAAAGTTCATTATACTTTTCACTTTTAATATATTTAATGCAATGCCCTACTGCACTAAATAAATATGTATAATTAAAACACTCTAAAACTGCACTAGGAACACAAAAGTTGTAAAGTCCATCAAGATATCCACGAGCAAATGCAAGATTTTTTTCATCTTTATAATCGCATCTAGCAAAAGTCCATATCATGCTTAATGACAACTCTTTATAGTCAGTATGCTCAATATCTGTTGCTATTATCTTTTCATCAGATATTAAATAATTACTAGGTTTTATATCTGTATGTCCAAAAATTAAAAGACTATTTTTTATTAAACTAGTATTATTGTTTAAATAAGAAATAATATAATCTAAAAATTTCATTACACTATTATCTATTTTTTTATTATGTTCAATTAAAGATTTTAAAGTTTTTACTCTTTCATCTACATTAGATAAGTATTCTTCATATTTTTCAGTTGTCATTGGCTTATCAGAATAAATTTTTCTCAATTTACTATATTGTGTACCAATTTCAAATCCATATTCATATATAAACTTGCTATCGTGTTTATCTAATTCTTCTTTTAAATCTTTACCTTGAATATATTCTTCGATAACATAATTAAAGTCTTCATCATATTCGCCACATTCAACTATTTTAGGATGTGATATTTCATTATTTGCAAAAAGTTTCTCTAAATCTTTTTCTATTTTAAATTTACCTATTTTTAAAAAAAACTTTCTTCCATCTTTAATAAATGAATATTTTAAGGCACCAGAATAACCTTTATCAATAGTTTCAATGCTATTAACCCCATTTAAAAAATCTATCCTGTCTAACTGCATAATGTAACACCCCAATACCATTATATCATTTTTTAATATAAATTTATTTATAAATAAACTGAAAATAATATAAGATTAACTTATATTATTAATTATTTCATCAACAAATTCTTTTGCTATATTATTTGCTTCTAAATAAAATGCTTCCACTGTTCTTTTGGTTGGATTATAATCTTTTAAATTAAGAATTTTTAATCCCTCATTTTCAGTCAGCGTATCTGAACATAATCCTATACCAACGCCTTTTTTTACTAAGCTTATAATGTTTTCATCACTTCGACATACCATTAATCTTTTAAATGATGTCTTCATCCAAGAATTATCATTTTTTCCATCTCGTTCTTTAATAATAATGGGAATCTTTTCCAAATCACTAAACGTAACTTCGTCTTTAAATTCATAATAATTAGGGTTAAATGCAAAATAATAATTATTTTCAACAATTATTCTTTCTACTATTTCTTTTAGTACAAATTTTGCATTAGTTTTATCTATAATTAAATCAATTTCTTGATTTTGCAAATTTTTAACTATATCACTTTCTTTAATATAAGGAGCAAATTCAAAATTTACATTATTATATTTTTCTACCATATTTTTCATTACTGGAAATACATAAGCATTAAGTATTGATTGTGGTGCAGAAATTTTAAAAGTTTTTAATGAAATTGATTGGTTGGTTCTTAATGTACTTATTATTGCTTCTTGAAAATAATTATCCCCTTTTTTTGCTAATTCATAAAGTTTTTTACCCTCATTAGTTAATATAATCCCTCTTGTATTCCTATTAAATAATTTTACATTTAAGTTCTGCTCTAAATTTTTCATAGATTGACTTAACGCAGATTGTGAGATTCCTAAAGAATAAGAAGCTCTCAATAAACTACCATGTGATGCAACACTAATAAAATATTTAATTGCATCATAACTATAATTACTAACATTTAATTCCATATTATCACTGCCTTCTGTCAATGACGGCATGACGGCAAATTTTGGGCGGGTACCACCTGATTTTACCTGTCATTGCTGTCATTATTTTTCTTTATAAATATTTTCGTATTTTCTTTGTATTTCTGATAAAAATCTTTCAATAGAATCTGCTTTATCTAATAATTTTTTATCTATGTTTTTTTGATTTTTTAAATAATTATGTATGTCTTTAAAATATTCTTCTGTATCCATTGCTATATGTCTTTTTATTTCAATAATATTTTCAGCATATCTAATTTGCTCTTTAAACTCTTTTATTTTTTTATCATACATTTCATAACTAACAATAATTTCTTCTTCACCATATTTAATTGTTTCTTTTGAATAACCTGCTAATTTAGCGGTTTTACTAAATGGAATACCTAAATATTGTTCTATTCCTTTTAAAACAATAATAGATGGTTTAACTCTATAGCCACTTTCAATATTATTAATTTCTGTATGACTTAAATTAAGAAGATTTGCTAATTTTCTTGCAGATAGTCCTTTTTCTTTTCTTGCATTTCTAATTAATTCTGCAAGTGTTTCTTCAGATTTATTCTTCTTTAACATCCTATCATCTCCACTGATAACTTAATTATATACTAACTTTTTAAATAAGTAAAGATTTTTTTGGAAACTTGGTTGACAAAATAAAGTTTATAGTGTAATATGTAATTATGGAAACTTAATTTCTAAATAGAAAGGAGGAAAAATTATGTATGACAAGTATTAAGCATCTAGATTTATCAAATCACAAGATATGGAAAGACAAAAATATCAAGCCAGAAGGTAAAGAAATTTATGCTTATCTTTACTCAGAAGCATTTGATAAGCTTGTAGCTCATATCAATATTGGAGATATCCAAAATAAAATTCATATAACTAATGTTGGTTTTAAAAATAATTTAAAAATATTAGAAAAATTTAAATATCTAGTATTTAAAGAATATGACAATGGATTATATGAATATCACATTTACTAAAAAAGATGTTATAAAAATAATAATCGTTAGTAAATAAAGGTACAGTAAATGTTCGTAGATTTATATTAGTACCTAGCCATTTGGCTAAATCAAGACTAATCCTAAGGAACAGGATTTAAAATAAAGTTTCAGGGATAATATTGCTATTTTTAGGGATTGCTTGTAGATGATACAAGTTTTTTTATGCCAGAAAGGAGGTGCAAGATGAAAACAATAAGTGAAATGAGAAAAGAAAACATTAAAAAAGATTTCATAGTTGAGAACTTTATGAAATCTAACGGATTATATTGTCTTGTTGCTAGACCAAAGGTTGGCAAGTCGTTACTCGCACTACAACTTGCTAATAGCGTAGCAACAGGAACAAACTTTTTAGGATTTAGAACAAGTCCTTCTCCTGTCTTATATATTAGCACAGAAATGAATTTTTCACAAATTTTAGATAGAATCGACATGATGAAACTTGAATTTACTGATGACAATTTTAGATTAAAAGAACAGGAAATTAATGAAAGAAAATTAAATTTAATGGACTTACAATTAGAATTTCAAGAGTTTGCAAGTGACCTTAAAGGTAAATTTGTAATCATAGATATGTTTAGTGGAATTGATTTAAACAATGGATATGATTTAAATAATTATCAAGATATGGGACAATATGT
>CADAMI010000030.1 GCA_902788975.1 uncultured Erysipelotrichaceae bacterium
TTGTAAATATATTTGATTAAAAAAGAGTAAAAAATTACAATTTGCTCTTCCTTAACCCAAAATCTAAAGCTTATGGGATTGCGTCAGGTTTTATTTCAAAATACAAGTTACCACATTTGCCGAAACCAGAAAAAGAAAATAATATATTAATATAGAAACAAAAAGATAAAAAGGAAATAAAGTACAATTTATATATTAAATTGTGCTTTTATAATGCATTTATTTACTTATCTTAAATATTTTGCTATAATACATAACAAGTTGGAGGTGTAAAATGAATATTGACATTATTAAAGATATTGACAAATTAACAGATGAATATATTGTCGTTGGAGTATCCTCCGGTCCAGACTCAATGGCATTACTCCATATGTTAATAAATAACACAAAGAAAAAAATAGTTTGTGTTCACATCAATCATAATGTAAGATCAGCTAGTATTGAGGAAGAAGCATTTCTAAATGAATACTGTCAAAAGAATAATATTATTTTTGAATGTATGAAAATTAATAAATATTCAGAATCCAACTTTGAAGCCGAAGCAAGGAAGAAAAGATATAAATTTTATGAAGAAACAATGCATAAATATAAATCACAAACTTTACTACTAGCCCATCATGGTGATGACTTAATTGAAACCATCTTAATGAAAATAATACGCGGCTCAAATCTAGAAGGATATGCTGGTATCAAAAAATATTCAAAACAATCAGGATATACCATCATTAGACCTTTACTAAACTTAACGAAAGATGATATATTACAATATAATAAGGATAATAATATTAAATATTATATTGATAATACTAATGAAGACACTACATATACCAGAAATCGTTTACGTAAAAATATCTTACCAGTTTTAAAAAACGAGGATAAAGATATTCATCTAAAATTTCTAAAATATTCTGAAACATTACAAGCATATTATAACTACATTGAAGATATCACCAAAGATAAACTGAATACTATATACAAAGATAATACAATAGATATAAATATCTTTAATAAAGAACATCCATTTATGAAGAAAAACATTATCTTTTATATATTAAGTAATATCTATAACGACCAAGCTAATATAATTAAAGATAAACATATTGAAGAAATTATTAAATTATCTAATAATAAAAAACCTAATTTAATTATTAACCTACCTGAAGAATATATTGCCAGAAAAGAATATAACTATATCTATATCGAAAAGAATAAAAAAAATAGTAAAGATTATAAAATACCTTTAAAAGACATTAACAAAATTAACAACATAATTATTAAAAAAGCAGATGATATAGATACAGATAATAATAATGTATGCAGATTAAATTCAAATAATATAGCTTTGCCATTGTATTTAAGAAACAGAAAAAATGGAGATTGTATCTCCTTGTTAGGAACAAATGGTAATAAAAAAGTAAAAGACATTTTTATTGATGAAAAAATACCATTAAACGAAAGAAAAAGTTATCCATTACTTGTAGACGCTAATGACAATGTATTATGGATTCCAGGACTTAAAAAATCAAAATATAATGTTAAAAAAAATAAAAACTATGATATAATACTTTATAGTTATAAAGAAAGCGAGGAACTTAATGAAAAAGAAAACTAATAGTATGTTACCGTTTATCTTTCTATTATTCTTCATAATAGGATGTATGGTAATTGTCAACTTAAATAGAAAGGTAGTTCATGAATTAAATGCTAGTGATTTTATTACAAATCTTGATGAAGCTAAAATTACTGAACTAAAAATTATAACAAAAGTAAGATCAGAAAATTATGAAGTAACTGGTAAATTAAAAGATTATGAAGATAACGAAACCTTCTTCTTATATTTACCTGTATCTGAAGAATTTATGAAAAAAATACTAACAGCTAGTGATGAACAAAACTTTAAAATTGAAATAGAAAAAGATCCAGAAACATCTTCTATATTAACAATTGTTGTTGAATATGTTCCAATATTATTATTAGGTGGAGCAATGATATGGTTATTTACTAGACAACTTGGTTCCAATGGTAAATCAATTGATTTTGGTAGAAGTAAAGCCGTTTTAGTAGATGGCGAAAAAACAGCTACATTTAAAGATGTTGCTGGATTAACTGAAGAAAAGCAAGAAGTTCAAGAATTAATTGATTTCTTAAAAAATCCAAAGAAATTTCAAAGTATGGGTGCTAGAATTCCTAAAGGTATCTTGTTAGTAGGCCCTCCAGGAACAGGTAAAACATTACTAGCTCGTGCCGTAGCTGGAGAAGCCAAGGTTCCGTTCTACTACATTAGTGGGTCTGACTTTGTTGAATTATTTGTAGGTATCGGTGCTGCGCGTGTTAGAGATATGTTTAAACAAGCCAAAATGAATGCTCCTTGTTTAATATTTATTGATGAAATTGATGCCGTAGGTAGACAAAGAGGCGCTGGCCTTGGCGGTGGACATGATGAAAGAGAGCAAACATTAAACCAATTATTAACTGAAATGGATGGCTTTGGCGCTAATGAAGGAATAATAATCATTGCTGCTACTAACAGGCCTGACGTACTAGACCCAGCACTATTAAGACCAGGAAGATTTGATAGACAAGTTACTGTTTCTCTTCCAGATAAACAAGCTAGAAAAGAAATTCTGGCTGTTCATGCAAAAAATAAAATACTTGATAAATCAGTTACTTTAGATAATCTTGCTAAAAGAACACCCGGTTTTTCAGGAGCTGATCTTGAAAACTTACTAAATGAAGCTGCATTATTAACCGTAAGAAGAGATAAAAAAGCTATTACAATGTCAGAAATAGATGAAGCAACCGATAGAGTTTTAATGGGACCTGCTAAAGTAACTAGAAAATATACAGATAAAGAGAAGAAATTAGTTGCATACCATGAAGCAGGACATGCTGTTATGGGATTAAAACTAGATGGTGCTAATGAAGTACAAAAAATTACAATTATTCCAAGAGGACACGCTGGCGGATATACAATGATGACTCCAAAAGAAGATACATTCAATTATACTAAAAATGAATTACTTGAATCAATCTGCGGATTACTTGGTGGACGTGTATCTGAAGAATTAACATTTGGTGAAGTTACTACCGGAGCACAAGATGACTTCAAAAAAGCAACAAATATTGCAAGAAGAATGGTAACCGAATTTGGTATGAGCTCGCTTGGACCAATAATGTATGAAGAACCTAATGAAAATACTTTCTTAGGAAGGGATTATACAAAAAACAAAAACTTCTCTGAAATTGTTGCCAACGAAATTGATGAAGCAATGAGAGCTATTATAAATGAATGCTATGAAAAAACAAAGAAAATATTAAAAGAAAATAAAGATTTATTAAAATTAATTGCTGAAACTCTTCTTGAAGAAGAAACAATTACTAAAGAAGAAATTGATTCACTCGTAGAAAACGGACGTATCGTTAAACATGATGAGTTTAAAGATGACAATATTCCTGATGAATTAAAAAATAGTAAAGATGTTAAAACATCAAAGAAAAAAGCAAACGAAAAGAACAATGAAAATTAATCATTGTTCTTTTATTTATCCATTCTTAATATTAATTCTCCATCCTTAGAATAAAAATATTTTTCTCTTACATATTTAGCAATATAATCTGAATCTTGTAACTTTTTAATATCTGATTCCAATACTTTTTTTTCTTCTTTTAAAGATACAATTTTTTCTTTTAATTCCTTTTTTTCTACCTTCATTTTGTTAATTGACATAATATTACTAAATAAATTATATCCAAGAACAAGCGTAATTCCACTAAAAATCAAAAAAGCAAAGAAAAATCTTATTTTACGTTTTGAAGCTTTTCTCTTCTTTTTAGCCATTGTAACCACCGCCTATCTCTAATATACAAGCACATTATATCATACTATTATATTATTTACAAATAAATAAATTCTACATTTTACTATTTTCTTTTTTATGTGTAAACCAAAAAGACTTTATTAAATAAACAAATAAATAACCAACCATTATCATTACAAAAAAATAAGTATGCAAATAACCATTATTAATATATAAAAGACCAATAAAATAAGCAATTGATAATAACATAACAAATACAAAAGATAAAATAATTTTTAAAACAATTTTATTTTTATTATTAAACTTATTAAACATATCAAGTAAAAAATTTAAGATAATACCAAACGAAAATGAAAATAATAATGAATATACCTGAATATCTAATTTCATTATTTAAATAATTTTCCTAAAAAAGATTCTTCCTTATTCTTTGTAACTGCATTATCCATATATGTTAAACTATCTATTTTCCCTTTAATAGAAACATTTCCCTGATATGTATCTAATTTAATTATCTCTAACTCACTACCCTTAATATGTAAAAAGCCTAAAGTTGTATCCATCATAAATTCCTCGCTATCGAAACTTTCTATTTTTTTTACGCCAGTAACCACTATATTCTTTCTTTCTGCTAAAGTTATTCCATGATTAAAACTTGCTTCCAAATCTTTAACCTTGTCCATATTCTCACCTAGTAGATTATATTCATTAAAATTAAATTTATGCAAAGAAAAAAACACCTAAAGGTGTTATTCAGCTTTTTCATAAGCTTCAATAATTTCTTTTTCAAAAACTTGACGAGTTTCAGAGTTAATTGGATGAGCTATATCTCTATAACCACCAGTAGATGTTTGTCTACTTGGCATAGCTATAAATAGACCATTATCACCTTCAATAATTCTAATATCATGAACCGCAAAACATTCATCAAGCACTACTGAAGCAATTCCTTTCATTCTTGAATTTTCTTTGTCAATCTTTTTTACTGTAACTGAAGTAATCTTCATTCTGTCTACACTCCTCTTCTAGAAAATAAGATATTTTCTAAATACATTGTAATTCAATTCATTATAAAAAGTCAAGTAATTTGTCACATTTATATGTATATTTGAATTGTTTTTGTTAAGATATCAATATACGCAAAACTCTTAACTTCACCATTAGGTAATTTAATTATAAAAATATTATTATATAGTTTGTATAATAAACCTTCGTATCTTTCTTTTCGATTTCTACTTCCATAAAAAACTATTATAATTCTTGAACCAATTTTTGATAATAAATATCTTTTTATATAATTAATATTCATTATCTTGGATACCCTATATACATAGACCCTTTTGTAATTATACCACCCATACCAGACGGACCATATTTTGTTTTATCAAGAATTTTAATAATATCGATATCCTCGTTTTTATTAGAAAAAGAAAGACAAGAAGCAACAATTGCCGGATCAAGCGCATGAATATTAATTCTTTTGGGACTAGAAGCAAAATTTGCACCCGCTTTAATTAAATCTTCATAATTAGATTGACAAGCTCCAGCAATAATAAACAATTTATCATGTGATTTTTCATATTTTCTGGCTTCAGATACCGCTTCTACAAACGAAGAAGTATTTTTATATTTATTACGTTTGTTTCTAGAAAAAGAATCATGACCAGTAAGTACAAGTATATCTGGATTATATTTTTTTATAAGTTCAGTAACTTTAATTGGCATATTATCTTCTTTTAAATATAAGCCATATGCTCTAATTTTATTTTTTTTATAGAAGTTCATACATTTTTCTAAATATTCCTCGTCGCCATCTAAATGTAATATTCGTCCAGGTAAATAAAAATATTCATTTCGATTTAAATCACGATACTCATCAATACTTGGTCTAAAGCCATCGTTTTCATTAATAGTATCACATATTACTAAATCATTTTTTGAACTATCAGCATATAATCTAACAGAAACTCCCTTTAAATAATATGTATCGCCTTGAATATCAACTATTTTAAAAACAATATCATTATTATAAGAATTCCTTGTAACATAATCTCCAACATTAAACATGTTTTTCACCTAATAAAATCTATGCTTAATATTTTAAAAAAGAACAAAAAAAGAAGATTACTCTTCTCTTATAATTGTACCACTTTCACCTTTAATAGCTAAATGTGCCTTTTCTAAAGAACCAATTATTGCTGTTTTGCTACTATTTCCTTTAACAAAATCAATACATGCTTCAATTTTTGGCAACATACTTCCTTTAGCAAAATGTCCGGCCTCAATATAATTTAAAGCTTCAATTACCGAAATATTATTAAGTTCAATTTGCTTTTCTGTATTATAATTTAAACATACTTTATCAACAGCTGTAAGTATTAATAATATGTCTGCATCAATTAATCTTGCTAATAATGCCGCCGATCTATCTTTATCAATAACAGCCGCAACTCCAGATAAAATTTCACTATTTCCCTGTTTTACAACTGGTATCCCACCGCCACCAACAGCAATTACAATATTATCATCAACTAATTGCTTAATAATATTTTTTTCAACAATATCTATTGGTTTAGGTGATGGAACTACTCTACGATATCCTCTACCAGCATCTTCGACAAATTGATAGCCCTTTTCCTTAACAATTTTATCTGCTTCTTCCTTTGTATAAAACATACCAATAGGTTTAGAAGGATTTTGAAAAGCTGTATCGCTACCATCAATCAACACTTGCGTAATTACAGTAGCACAATTCTTATTTATATGTTGTAGTTTTAATTCGTTTTGTAAACATTGTTGTAATTGATACCCAATATACCCTTGACTCATACTACCGCATTCAGCAAAAGGCATTTCAGGTGTTCCGGCATCACCATTCGCTGAATAATCCATAGCAAGAAGTATTTGACCAACTTGAGGACCATTTCCATGGGTTAAAACGATTTGATTACCTTGCTTAACTAAAGAAACTATAATTTTTGCCACATCTTTAAGTAAGCTCAATTGTTCTTTAGGATCTTTTCCAAGCGCATTACCACCTAAGGCAACTACTATTTTACTCATCTATCCACCATTCTTTCTATCTTTAATATACCATAATAACGAAAGTCATTCAAGAATTATAAAATATTTAACAAAAAAGAATGTCAACTAACATTCTTAAATATTACTAACAATTTCAATAAATATTTCAACTGGAATATCTTCTGCTCTATTACTTAAACTATAATTATGTTTCTTTAATATCTCATCTATTAAATTTAGATTGTATTTTTTTAAATTATTTTTTAAATTTTTTCTTTTAAATTGAAATGCATCCTTAATAAATTTTTCAAATTTAATACCATCTATATTTCCTAATCTATCATTCTTATCAAGACTAATGACAGCACTATCAACATTTGGTGCTGGTATAAAAGAATTTCTACCCACCTTAAATAACTTCTTTATCGTATATCTCGATCCAAGTAAAACAGAAATCATTCCATAATCTCTATTCCCATAATTAGCACTTAATCTATCAGCCACTTCTTCTTGAATCATAATAACAATTTTATCTGGATAAATATCATTAATTAATTTTGTGATAATTGGTGTTGTTATATAATATGGTAAATTAGCAACAACATATATTTTACTATAACCATACTTGTTTTTTATATCAGATATATCTTGTTCTAAAAAATCTCCAAATATTATCTCATAATTATCATTATTTTTTAATTGATCATTTAATATATCTTTTAATCTTGTATCAATTTCATACAGCAAAGCAAAACCACTTAGTGGAATTATTTTCTTGGATAAACTACCTGCCCCAGGCCCAATTTCTATTACTAAAGTATTCTTATCAATTTGACTATATTTAACAATTTTATTAATTATATTATCATCTTTAATAAAATTTTGTCCTAAAGATTTTTTAAATTCAAAATTAATCATAAATATCCCTCAATAAGTATTTTAGTAATAATAATATATCTTGTCAAGAAAAAAGACAACCTAAGTCGTCTTAATTATAACCATATCTATTTCCACCATAAACAATATATTTATCACTATAACTTGATACAAACCAAGCTCTAAATCCTAAATATTCGTTATTACGAATACCATTAAGTCCATCTATAACAGCTTGTTTTGCAATATTATATTTTTGACCGCCATATTGACTTCCACCTGGCATATAAGATAAATATGATCCCCCAAAATATACTTCAAACTGACCAGCTCTAATAACTTGTTGATATGGTGAACTACCTGCCCAACTACGCCATTTATCAGAATCACATCTATTAAGAATAACAGAAACAACACCTAAAGCATCATCAAAATTTTTATCAAATTCACCAGATACAACAGCTACAACAACATCAAACTCATAATCATTTAAATCATAAGTTTTATTGCCCTCAGTAACCTTAAATCCCATATCTTCATTATTGCTATATTTACTTGCATCAACAGAGACAAGTGGAGTACTTTCAATTTCTTTCTTTGTTTCTACAACATCATCTTGTTTTTTATTATCATCGTTTTCAAGCACATCTTTAGAAGGCAATTCTTCAAGTGTTATATCATCAAGTTTTTTTTCAACGTCTTCAATAGTAGGAGGAGTTTCTTCCTTAAACAATAAAGAAACTGATGTCGCAATTTTATCTAAATTTTTATTATGAATTGTACTAACATATTTTTCTACTTTAATATCATCATCAAATACAGTTCCGAAAAATAGACCTACTATCAGCAATTGGCAACCAATTACTATCAAGTTAGATACTGTTCTTCTCATAACATAATCACCTCATATATTTTAATCGGTAATATAATATTAGCATAATATTAATTAAAAGTCAAATAAGCTAGTTGCATTATCAGTAGTAGTTTTTTCAACATCTTCTAAAGAAACATTCTTAATTTCACTAACTTTTTTAGCAATAATAGGAATATAAGCCGATGTATTAGTTTGTCCTCTATATGGAACTGGAGTTAAATATGGTGAATCTGTCTCTAATAAAATATATGATAAATCAATGTTTTCTATTACATTAACAATATTTTTAGCATTTTTATAAGTACATACTCCACCTACGCCAATATAAAAACCAAGTTTTATAAACTCTCTAGCCATTTCTAAGCTTCCACTATAAGCATGAATACTACCGTTAACATTATATCTTGATAAAATATTATATGTTTCCTGAATAGCATCTCTACTATGGACAATAACTGGTTTCCTATATTTACTAGCAATTTCTAATTGTTTCTTAAAAGTATATATTTGCTTTTCTTTATCTGTATTATCATAATGATAATCCAATCCAATTTCTCCTATAGCAACAATTTTGTCATCATTAATATGATCTTCTAAAAATTTTAGTGAAGCATCAATATCATCATTAAGCTCCGTAGGATGAAAGCCAAGCGCTCCATAAATAATATCATATTTTTTTACTAATTCTAATACTTCTAAGTTAGATTCCATATCACAACCATTTACTATAACTTTTGTAACGCCACTAGCCTTAATATCAGCAATAGTCTTATATAAATCTTCATAGTATTCATGATATAAATGTGCATGAGTATCAATCATAATACTAACCTACTTTCTATCTTCACCAACAATTAAAAAGTATTTTAAAACACTACATAGTAAAGCAATTAAATATACAATATCTAAAAAATCAATATTTTTAATCATATTAAATATAACAACTATAATTAAAATTATAAAATATATAAGTACTGCATTATCTAAGTGTTTATCACTTTGCATTTCTTTCGGTCCTTTCATAATGCGACTACCAATCAAATATAACAAATATTATTATTAAAGTAAATATATTAAAAGTATAATTAAAATAATTTTACAAAAATTGTCAACAATAAATCTCTATAAACTAAATAATATATTTATTAAAAAAGACATTTAAATAAATTAAATGACTTATACAAAATAATTACTAAGCATATTAGCTAAAATCATAGCAAGCTTTTCTTCTTGTTCCAACATAGGAGTATCTAAAGATAATATAATTACTGAACCAATTGAATCACCATTATTAATGATTGTTGCAACAGTATAATAGCCATATTCAGTTAATCCAGGAGTAATTTCAATACTACTTTTTTTTCTTTCAACAAAACTATCTCGTCTTTCAATCATCGTCGTTAGACTATCACTAATACCTTGATTTAAATATTTCTTTTTTAGGTTACCAGCACAAGCAACTACTTTATCGGTATCCGTAACAATAACATTATATTTTAAAACTTGATAAAAAGATTCTGCATAAATAGCAGCCATATCAGTAGCATTTTCTATTTGTGAATATTTTCTTAAAGTAATATTATCTCCCTCAACTAATATTTCTAAATTATCACCATTTTTAATACGCAAACTTTTTCTTATTTCTTTTGGTATTACTATTCTTCCTAGTTCGTCTATTCTTCTAATTATTCCTGTTGACATAAATCCTCCATTCGTTAATAGTTTGGAATAAATTGTAAAAAGTATACTAAAAAAGAGCATTAATTTTGCTCTTTAATCATTTCTCTAATTTTAATAAGAATTCCAATTAAATACATTAAATAGTGTTTATCTAACTTATTTTTATCAAGTATTATATGAATTTCGTTATTATTATAATTTAATCTAAAATTGTGATTCAAATTATATGATTCAATAAATAATTCATCGCCCTTAATTTTACTACTAATATTTACTGGTAAAGCTATATCAACAGATTTGTCGTTATCTAAAACATTATTTATATTAAGTGATTTAGCTAATTTTTCAAACCATTCTTCATACATATATATAATCATATCTTCATTAAGTTTACCAAATCTATCTTCAAGTTCATCTTTTATCCGACAAAAACTATCATATGAATCAACTAAATTAATTTTTTTATGAATTAATATCTTTAATTCAGCTTCATCAACATACTTATCATCAATATGTGTTGATACAGAAATTAATGGTTTTTCATTTTTATTTTCCTCAGATTCCTCTTCTACGTCATCACCTTTAGACTTTTTAATCGCTTGATTTAATAGTTTTAAATATAAATCAATTCCAACGGTATCAATAAATCCTGACTGTTCACGTCCGAGAATATCCCCCGCTCCACGTATTGACAAGTCACGCATAGCGATTTTAAATCCACTACCAAGTTCTGTAAATTCTTTAATCGTATCTAATCTTTTAATAGCTATATCATTTAAAAATTTATGTTTACTGTACATTAAATATGCATAACCAATTTTATTACTTCTACCTATTCTTCCTCTAATTTGATACAACTGTGACAAGCCAAATCTATCAGCGTCCAAAATAATTAATGTATTTACATTAGGTATATCAATACCTGTTTCAATTATTGTTGTACATACCAAGACATTAAATTTACCATTAATAAAGTTATTCATTTTATTCTCTAATTGATCTTTAGACATTTGTCCATGTGCAAAATCAATCTTTGCTTCCGGTACTAATCTGCCTATTTCAAGAACTTTTTCTTGAATTTTTTCAACACTATTAAATAAAATAAAAACCTGTCCATTACGTGATAATTCTTTATAAATAGCGTCTTTAATAACTAAGTTAGATTCTTCCAAAACATAAGTTTGAATCGGATATCTTTCTTTTGGTGGTGTTTCAATCAAAGCAAGACTTCTAATACCTGTTAAACTCATTTGTAACGTCCTTGGAATTGGTGTTGCGGATAAAGTAAGAACATCAACATTAGCTTTATATTGTTTAATCTTTTCCTTGTGGGTTACTCCAAATCTTTGTTCTTCATCAACAACCAGTAAACCTAAATCTTTATATTTTACGTCATCACTAAGTAACCTATGTGTTCCAAACAAAATGTCAATTTTACCATCTTTTAAATCTTCAAGAATTTTTGTCTGCTTACTCTTATCAACAAATCTGTTTATAAGACCAATATTAATTGGAAAAGTAGCAAATCTTTCTTTAGCTGCTTCATATTGTTGACTCGAAAGAATAGTTGTTGGACACAAATAAGCTACTTGTTTACCATCATTAACTGCTTTAAACATAGCTCTAAAAGCAACCTCTGTTTTACCATAACCGACATCACCACAAAGTAACATGTCCATTGGTTTGTCTTTTTCCATTTCATTTTTAATCAAATTAACAGCTCTAACCTGATCCGGTGTTTCTGTATAAACAAATTCGCTTTCAAATATAGTTTGATTTTCATCATCTTTCGAAAATGCGTATCCTTGACTAACTTCACGTTCTGCCGATACTTTAATTAAATCTCCCGCAATACTTTCCAACTTTTCACGGACTTTACCTTTTTTCTTTTTCCAATTGTCATTAGATAGACTATTAAGTTTAACACCAATACCTTCCTTACCAGTAAACTTACTAATCCTGTCAATGTTTTCAACTGGTATGTATAAACAATCTCCATCAGCATATTCTAACTTAATATAATCTTTCTGAAGACCACCTTTATTAATAGTTTGAAGCCCTCTATATATACCTATTCCAAACATTTCATGAACTATATAATCACCATCATTAATATTAGTAATTGCCTGTACTCTCGTCCCTATTTTATATTTACTCTTATACTTTATTACCTCATCTTTCTTCTCAAATAAATCATTTCTACCAATTACAACATATTCTTCGTATATAAATCCTTCATAAACATTTTTGTTAAGTAAATTAATTTTTCCTTTTACAATATTATCTTCTCTTGCCAAAATAATATCATC